>NZ_BAAGDP010000005.1:0-139297 GCF_054660695.1 Turicimonas sp. TL08 | reverse complement strand
TGCATGGTTACCGTTCGACTTGCATGTGTAAAGCGTTCCGCCAGCGTTCAATCTGAGCCAGGATCAAACTCTTTTGTTTAATCTCTGTTGTCGCTCTTACTCTTCGTTTCGGTTTTGACGGAGTATTTCCTACTCCGTTTGCCTCACTAGAAGCGAGCTTCTTAAATTTAAATCTTGCGCTTTCGCTCTTAAACTTAAGTGCCCGCTCTTATCGGTTCGTCGATAAATTTTTTAAAGAACTTGCGTCGCTGATTTCGTGTTCGTCATCAACAACGAGGTGCGAACTATAAATACCTTTTTTGAGCTTGTCAAACCTCTTGATGAAAATTTTTCTATGATTTCGGCGTAAAATATCTGTTTTTACTTTTATTTCAACTAGTTAAGATAAATGTAAAATTTTATAAAATTTCTGAAGAATCCAGAAATTCCTGCATTTATTTATTTTTTTCAATGAAATTCCAGCAGGCTAATAATTCTTTTTTGGTGTGAATATTGAATTTCTTTGAGATATTCAATCGATGGCCTTGGACGGTTCTCTCTGACAAACCCAGTCTCTCACCAACTAATTTACTCGTTAAGCCATTGGCTATCAGCTCGAATACCTCTTGTTCTCGTCTACTCAGTGAATCAAAAATCTTCAGAACATCTATTTCTTTATTGCCGGTATCTTCAACCATTTTGTTCTGAATACACTCGGCCAATACTTCTTCCAGCTTTTCAGCATTAACAGGCTTTTGCAGAAAATCAAAAGCCCCCTTCTTCAACGTTCTGACTGCCGTATCAACGTCCGCATAGCCGGTAATAATGATGATTGGCAATTCATTTCGTTGTTTCTTTAGTTCTGTTTGAAGCTCAATTCCCGTCATTCCCGGCATACGTATATCCAGGAGAATGCATCCAGGAATCATCTTGTTGTCTTTTTCCAGAAATTCTTCTGCAGAGCTATAGCCGATCGACTTCCAACCGGTACAGGCCAACAAAAAAGTTAATCCGGTAAGTATTCCTGGGTCGTCATCTATCACTCGGATCAGAAATCTTGCCTTCGTCTCTTGTGCTAATTCAGTCATTATCGTTGTCGCTCCACTTAGCGAAGAGAACAGACTGCACTAGTCCCCCTTCCTCCCTAGCTTGCATTTTCATTGAAGTGCCCATGGCTTCCAGAATTGATTTGATAACCTGAAGTCCAATTCCTAGACCTTCTGCTTTGGAGCTCTTCAAATAATTTTTGCCAATATCTTCAACTTCTCCGGCAGAAAAAACTCTCCCGCTGTTTGCTACTTGAAGCATTATTTCATCCTTACAGGTTCTCAAAGAAACCCAAACTGTTGGATTTGCTCCTTCCAATGCACCCTCTATAGCATTCTTCACCAAATTCCAAACAAGAATCTCAATCTCAACTCGATCGCCTTCAATAAAAATGTCTTTTGTGAAGTCATCGTGCAAATGAACTTTCCCGGAGTACTTCACCTTCATGGTTTGGATAATTTCTGCAAGACAAGCAGAAAAGTCTACTTTCTGATTCCTGCAAGCCTGCTTTCTTGCATATTGCCTAACTTTATTGACAATCGCAGTTGCTCGCTTAAGTTCCTTCTCAAAGTTCTCAAGACTAAAACTCAAAATCTCCGGATTAACTTCTTTGGGATTTCGTTTGTTTAATGCTTTGAGCCCGTCCACTAGGTATTGACAGGCTGCTAGAGGCTGATTCATTTCATGAGCAAAGATAGAAGAAATCTGACTAACTAAGTTCAATTTATGCTGAGCTTCCATTTTTTCTGTCAGTTCGGTAGCTTGTTTTTGCAGCTTGTTCTTTTTTTCTTCGGCTTCCAGCAGCTCGGCTTTTGCTTTATCCACCAGTCTCTGAGCACGCCAGCTGTGCGCCGCTAATCCGATTACTGTTAGTACCAAAAGTGCGAGCAACGGCCAATAAGTCAAAACAAAACGACGCAGTGACCACTGGTTCATGTACTCATATGGTCCGGCTTTGAGGACACGATATAAATCATCAACAGGTTTGAAGTTAGTGGCTAAAGACCAATATTGGCCGCTTGCGCTTGGCTTCATGCTTAATAAGGCAGCCGACACTTTCTTTGCCACATCGTGATTGACGACTCGAGTGGAAGCAAAAGTATTGTTAGGATAGGAACGCGTGGAGTGCAGACATTTAACAGGACCGGAAATAGGAGAAATGACTTTAATCTTGTCAAGGACGGCGATATTTTGAAGTTCATGCTCTTCAAGCCAGCAAGCACGGATAAAACCAATATCTGCTTTTCTCTCCACAATTTCTTTCAAAAGCTTATCGGCTGACTCACCAACAAATCGTTTACTCTTAAAAAAATTATCTGGGTCATATCCTCTGAAGGCAAGGTCTGCCATGCCAATCCTATAACCATGAAATGCGGTCTCATAGTTAGCGACAAACGACTTGCCTTTCATGTCCTCAATACTTTTTATGTCCTTTCTGTCTCGCTGAGTAATAAAAGCACCGGCTGTCCCAAAGTTTGGAACTGGCTTCTCGGCCGTTACGACCGTCGCGATGTCTCTGACGCCAAAAGAAAGCATGCGGTAGAAAAAGCCGGCACTGGCATAGAAGAAATCGATAGTGCCGTCTTTAATAGCTTTTTCTAAATCTGCGGATGAATAGACTTTTGCTTCCACTTTCCAGGGAACCAATTCCTTCTGCAGATAATGCAAGGTTGGAGTGAAATCCATATCCTTGCTCAAGGGAGGAGAAAAATGAATAAGGCCAATCTTAATAACCTTCTGTTCCTCCTCTGCATGGAGGAAGCAGGAACAGAAAGCAACGAACAGGATGAGTACGAACCTTATTATTCTCATAAAAAAGTATTAATTACCCGTTATTTGCGCCGTGACAAGAGGAGCACTTCTTTAACTGATAATTATGGTGGCATGCATAGCAAGGTTCAAGAGATGCACTGGTATCCTTGTATCCGGGTTTAGGTGGCATGGGATGCTGAGAGTGACATTCGATGCATTCCGAGAAATTTTTCTCATCACCGCCGGCATGAGGGATCCACACGTGAGGGTTCACAGGACCCGAGTCGGATTGAGCCTGAACGTTCTTTTTGATCAAATCATCGAAAGTCGGTCCGTGGCACGCCAGACACTGTTCTTTCTTCATCGGTTCTTGAGCCTGCTGCTGGGCAACCACAGTAATTGCAGAAAAACTTAAGGAAAGCAGCAAGGAAAGACAAAGAGCTTTTTTCATTGTTATTTCCTTGAGGATCAAGGCGAGACATCTCTATGCCTCGCCTATTAGGTTTTATTTAAAGTGATTATTTGGAAGTTGCAGCATGTTCACCGGCCCAGCGACCCGGCATAATTGCGCGCGGCATTCCATTACCGACATAAAGACCTCCAGCTGTTTCGCCGGCTGCATAAAGACCCTTAATCGGTTTCATGTCTTGGCCAAGAACTTGAGAATTATTGTTGATAGCCAAACCGCCTGTAAGGTTATGTACGCAAAGGACCAGACGAACGGTATGGAATGGACCTTGTTCGATCTTCTTAGTCAGGCTTTCTGCAGGCTTATCAAAATCTTCATCTTTCTTAGCGTCCACAAAGCCGTTATAACGGGCTACGGTCTTTTCAAGATTCGGTTGATTTGTCAATTTAGCTAGTTCTGCCAATGTGTCAGCTGTAAAGGCATATCCTTCTTCACAAGTCGGATACTTCGTGTCCCATTTGTACTTCTTGGCAGTTGCATCGTCAAATACTGTCCAGAGGAACTGATCTGGCTGAGCCAAAGCTGCGTCATAGAAGGTGTATCCGCCTAAGTTAGCCTTATCCAATTCTTTAACGAATCTGTCGCCGTTCTTGTTTGTAAAGATAACTTCTGCCCAGCGAGGACCGCTGATTCCGAGGCCGGGAGCGCCATATTTACTGCCTTTCGGGAAGCCATAGTGAGCTGTACCGAACTTACGGCGAAGGTGAGGAGTATCTTCGCAACGGTCACCAACTAACATACCTCCTGCGCGTACACCAGCCAAAATAGCTGAGCCATCGGGAGCAACGAACGGATATCCGGTAGAAATCATATTTTCGGTAAAGCGTGGGTCAGTAAGTCTTCTGAGTTCAGGATTTGCTTTCCAGCTTCCGCCTGCCAGTACTACACCTTTGTTAGCTTTGATGTTTTGGATCTTGCCATCGGGACCTTGAACTTTGGCACCGACAACAGCTCCGTTTCCATCAACATAAACATCAATCAATTTCTGTTCGAGAAGAATCTGACCGCCTTTACCTGTGAAGTATTCATAGAAAGGCATCATAATGCCTCGGCCTGTCATGAAACCGCCTGTAGGCTGAGGTTTTCTTCCGCCTTCGCCGGAGTCTTTCCACCAGATGTGATGGTAGGACTCATGATGCTGAGAATCATATTTTCCTGGCTTTGTAAAAGTCGGAAGGAAACGGACACCATGTTCTTCCAACCAAACCTGTGTCCCTGGACACCATTCAGAATATTTCTTAACGAGTTCCGGAGTGTTCTTGCGATATTCGTGATGAGCCGGATTAGTTAATTTCTTGTAGAGAAGTTCAGGAGTATCTTCTACACCGTGTTCTTTCTGAGTTCTTGTACCTCCGCCTAAAGCAATGATGCCCCCGTTAATAATTGCGCATCCACCGTAGTTCTTGCCTTTTTCCAAAACCAAAACTTTAGCGCCTTTATCCATTGCAGAAATAGCAGCAGACATACCGGCGATGCCGGAACCGGCAACGAGCACATCAGTCTCTCCGTCCCATTTAGATGGAAGAGTAGAAGAGGCAACATCAGCAGCTTTAGCTGTTGAAACAGCTGCACCTAATAAACCTAGAGAAGCAAAAGAAGAAGTCTTAAGAAAATTACGTCTAGTTGTCATATGAATCTCCTTGGGAATCTGTTCTTTTCTTGAACTGACGTCATTTTCTGCCCGGAAACTGCTCGAGTAGTTTGATATAGATCAAACTTTGTTCACTTTTTTTAGACCTTCCAAGAGAAGGTTACAAACTCAGCCAAGCCGCTCGTTCTTTGGATCCTCTTTCCTCTGAAAACGGCAAGAGCCAGGTTTCACCTGGCTCCCGCTCTTTAGAAGTTCACTGAATTACTTAACTGCGCTTTCTCCGGCGACATTGCCATATGTCAGTGCGTCAGCAATTGCATTTCCGCCAACTCGGTTAGTTCCGTGGATGCCGCCCGTAACTTCACCGGCTGCGAAAAGACCAGGAATTGGTTTTCCGGCTGTATCAAGTACCTGAGCGTTTGTATTGATTCTTACGCCGCCCATAGTATGGTGAACAGACGGTGTTCTGAGTTCTGCATAGTACGGTCCTTCGTACATCGGAATATTCGGAGCACAAGATGGACGGCCGAATTCCTTATCTTCTCCTTGGCTTCTGCAGAAGTCATTGAACCTATCAAAGGTTGCTTTGAGAACCTTAGGATCAACTTTAATCTTAGAGGCTAGATCTTCAACGTTTTCGCCTCTGATAACCTTGCCGCTCTTCAGGAAAGTTTCAACAGGAATACCAAGGGTTGTTAAACCATCCTTGTTAATACGCGCATTCTTCACTGTGCACATACGGTAGAAAACACCGCCCGGCTGAGCTAAAGCAGCCTTGGAAAGTTCGTCTCGTCTTCCCATTTCATTAACGAAACGCTTGCCTTCAGTATTGACGTAAATAGCTGTACCTTGACAGATTCCGCTGACGGTTCCATTTTCAGGATCTGTTACCGGCAATAGTTGGATGTACCCCATATCAACTAAACCTGCACCGGCCTTTTCAGCCATGAGGATACCTTCACCTGTAATTGCACGGCTGTTTGTGGTACCGATGTTCTTGCCAAGCTTGCCTCCCCAAAGCTTGTCATATTTCTGACGCATTTCGACGTTGGCACCGAAACCGCCCGAGGTCATGATGACGCCTTTCTTAGCATTCAAAGTTACCTTTTCTCCGTTGGGTCCTGTGGCTTTAACACCGACGACTCTTCCGTCTTTCTTAATCAGCTCATCAGCCTTTGTTTGAAGCAGGATGGTGACAGGAAGCTTTTCTTTTTCGATAGTTTTTCTGAAGGTGTCAATGTAGCCTTGGCCGCTGGTGTAGTTAGCAGCATCGTGACAGCGAGGCCAGATAGCGCCGACATATTGGCTGGAAAAGTCATTCCACTTCAGCCCCATCTTATCTAAACGTTCTACTGTAGCTGGTGCAAGTTTTGACAACTTATCGATCAAAGCCAAATCTGCTACGTAGTCTCCGGCTTTGTAAGTTTGAAGAGCATGAAGTTCAGGACAATCAAAGAGGATGTTGGGATCTTTTTTGATGGCTTCGTCCCATTGTTTCTTCAAAGAAGCCAAAAGCTTAGCTTGCTGTTCATTCTTCGGTTCTTCCTTCAAAAGGTCTTCGACCATCTTTCTTTGTCCGGCTGACATCTTCTGTTTAGCTTCCAAAGCAGGATCAGAAGCATTCAGCGCACCTCCGGCTAAAACAGTGTTGCCGCCGAGGAAGGACATCTTTTCAATCAATACGACTTTTGCACCTTTTCTTGCTGCAGCAACGGCAGCAGATAAGCCGGCTCCGCCACCGCCGACAACAACCACGTCAGAGTCAGTCTTTGTTGGGACGGAAACTTTGTAGGCAACGCGAGATCCTTGCATATACTTTTGAGGATCTACGCCGGCCTTTTTAAGAGCATCTTTAACAGCATTCAGAATTGCCATGCTGCTGAAGGTAGCGCCTGAAATCCTGTCCACTTTCAGAGACTGGTTATCAACAATCATCTGAGGAATGACCTTCTTTGGAAGTTCGGATACCGCAGGAGTTTCAAAGTTTTTGAGAATTTGGACATTTGTAATTTTATCGTTGTCCAAAGTCACGGCAACTTCAACTTCAGCATTGTGTCCCAGTGCCTTTCCCTGGTAAGTACCGGTAGCAGCAAGAGCAGATGTGCACGCCAAAGCAAATGCGGACAACGTGAAAACAGCAAAAGGTTTAATCATTTTGTTCTCCTTGGATTAACTTATGCTGTCAATTATCCTGATGAGTCTTTTCTTCAGCTAGATACGTTCGTTCTAGTACGAAAGTATCTAGTCATTGAATTCAATTTCTGCTAGTCGTTTTGAGAACAATTTTTACCAGCCAACCTTCCAAAGGTTAATGCTTCAGTTAAACCATTGCCTCCCAGTCTATTGGCACCATGGGTCAGACCAGTAATTTCTCCGGCAGCATATAGGCCGGGAATCGGAGAACCTCTCTCGTCCAATACGCGGGCACGAGTATCGATAGCCAAACCACCTAATGTGTTATGGATCGCCATCGGTGCAAAACCAATATAAAAGGGAGGTGTTTTTAAACTGTAGACAAGTTTTTTAGGATCTTTTCCTAAAGGGTCAATCTGATTCACAACACTTTCATTGTAGGCCGTGACTGTTCTCTTCAGAGATTCGGCCGGAATATTCATTTTCTCCGCGATCTCCTCTAACGTATCCCCCATGATTACATCGCCGGCTTCAATAGACCGAATAGTATCTCTTTGCACAAGTTTGCTGTAAGACCTTAATCCTTCTGAATCTACGAGAATGAAAGCCATTTTCTTCGGAAGCCGAAGCACTGCGTCTCTAATTTGGCTTCGGCTGGCATCTTCTCGAATAAATCTTTTTCCTTTGGCATCAATCAAAATAAATCGAGAAGTGTCTCCGTGCAGACGGCTCCTCGTTGCCCCTTCCTCTCGAGCCCCCGGTAGACATTCTATTTCTTCAAGGTTGACTAATTTGGCACCAATCTTTTGAGCTGAAAGCATCACTTCACCGGTATTTTTGACAAAGTTATCTGTGCCTAGAGTTCCCAGGTCCGGTGAAATTTCTCCGACCAGTTCTAAATTGGCTCCGAATCCTCCAGCAGCCAAAATAATTCCTTTTCGTGCTTCGACAGTTTGCTTGTTATTCTTCTTGTCCAAATATCGAACTTGCCGCACTTTTCCTTTGTTATCTCTGGTTATTTCTTGAACCGCCGCACTTGTTCGAATTTCAACATTTCTCTTCAGAGCATCATTTAGGAGAACCTGGATATATCCTTGTCCGTCCGGTGAAATCGGCTTGAAAGAGCGTCTCCACTCTCCTCCGAAACTCTCAGTGATTCCTTCTTGAAACTTCAGTCCTTTGCTTTTCAGCCAGTTCAGTGTAGGAAGAGCTTCCTTCACCATTGTTTTAACAATTTCAGGATCATTTTTTCCTGCGCCGCTTTCAAGCATCTGTTTAACAAACAATTCTTCCGAGTCTTGAATGCCGGCCTTCTTTTGTAATTCAGGGTCCACGGCGTTGTAATAGCCGCCGGAAAAATATGCATTACCTCCGACTCGCAGACCTTTTTCTAAAAGAATGACTTTTGATCCGTTTTCGGCTGCTGAAACAGCAGCCGCCAAACCCGCAGCTCCTCCTCCAACGACCACCACGTCAAAAAGCTCTTCTGCAAACGAATACGTGCTGCAGAAGATGCAAACGGCAGTCAATAAAAATTTAGTTCTCATGAGCTTCTTCTTTTATGAAAATGGAAGACTTCAAACCATCTGCACTTTTTTCTTCTTCATTTAACTTTTGGAGAAATAGCGCCAAATCCACGTTAGATTTCAATTCCAGTTTGTGGAAAATATTGGAACGGTGAATTTTTACTGTTTGCTCTGCCAAACCAAGCGTCACGGCAATCACCTTATTAAGGCCGCCTTTTGCTACTTCCGCAGCAACTTGCTTTTCGCGCGGAGACAGCGTCTTATAAAGTTTCTTCAGCCGGGCAATTTCTTGTTTTTGCTGATTACTTTCCACGTTGAATTTAACTAACCGCCCGACATACTCTTGAAGTTTTTTAGGATCTACGGGCTTCTCTAGGAAATCGAAAGCTCCTCTCTTTAGAGCCAGGACTGCTGCGTTTACTTCACCGTGCCCGGTGACAAAGATAATCGGCAAATTAATACTTCTTCGATTTAGTTCCTCTTGAACTTCAAGACCGGATAATCCATTCATCTTTAAATCAAGAATGATGCATCCCGGACGTTCAAAATCATCCAACCTCAAGAAGTCCTCACCGCTCTCATAACAGACCACTTCAAATCCGGCTAACGTCAGCAAGAACTTCCTGGAGTTCCGTACACTCTCCTCATCATCAACAACTCTTACTACTGGATCTAGCACGATACCTCCTTTTCAGAAACCAATGGAAGCACGATCTCTGCACGTAATCCGCACTTCTCTTTCGGTTCGAAATCCAAGTGACCTCCATGGGCCAAAACAATATGATTGCACAGTCCTAGTCCAAGGCCTAACCCATCCTTCTTTGTCGTCTTCATTGGATGGTTTAAGTTATCGAGTTCTTCAGCTGTTAATTTTGGACCAAAGTCCTCCACGGTACAGGTCACCTTGTCAGCGCCTCTCTTCTCTGCAGTGACGACTATTCTTTTCTCCTGCTGATCTTTCATCGCATCCGAAGCGTTTCGAAAAAGATTTATAAAAACTAACTCCAGTTCCAAAGGATCTCCTTCGACTACAAGATCTGAAGGAACTTCCAGTGAAAACCTAACGTTAATTGACTTAGGAGAATGAGAGAAGGTTTTCAATGCTGAATTAATAATTTCTGATATGCAGCACGGCTGCCGAGTCCGCTTGTTAGTTCGTACATAACTTCTGACCCGTCCAACGATCTGCGATACACGTTTGGCTTCGATTGAAATGGCATCTATGGCTTCACCAACGATCTTATCTTCTTTACCAAGGGTCGTCAGGTAGTACCGGAGTCCTTCGGCATAATTCAGAAGCGTCTCGACTGGCTGACGAACTTCATGGGCGAACATCGCTGACATCTGAGAAACGACTCCGCCTCTTTCTAACTGCAAAAGCTTCTCTTGGGCCTCTTTCGATTGTTTCTCGAGTTCCATCTTCTTCGCCAAAGCATCACTAAGCTGAGCTGTTTTCTTTTTAACGAGAGCCTCGGTTCTGAGAACATGAACAATCAAAAAGAATATACACAGAAGAAGAACTGCAAAATAATAAGCATTCTTAAGAAAAAACTCCTTCCAACTCAAATCCCGGACAAAAGGTTTGATACCCAAGCTCTCATAAAGCTTAGTAACTCCTTCAAATTTGTTTGCGATCTCCCAAGCATTGTTATTACTTTCCTTAGAACTCATTGATAGAAGAGCCATTGTGAGTTTCTTCACATCAGTACTTTTAGCCGCCGGGAGAGCCGCAAATACTATTCCCGGAAAAAGATCTGTTGAATGGGCACATGAGAGGCCATCGCTATTTTTCTTGTTAATAACTTTAAAAGTATCAGGCGAGAAAAATCCCATGGCTATCAATTGTTCTAATTCGCAAACCGGTAAGAAACCGACATCAGCATGGCCGGTAGCAACCAATGTGGCCACGTCTGGAATTTCAAAATTTGTGAAGGTGGTGTGTTTTCTTAGTTCTTCTTCCGTAATGTTTATTTTCCTCAGCTCTCCTAATGGAATTTGCCAGTCATCAAAGTTATCTGGTGAGGACGCGGCAATTTTGGCTCCTTTCAAATCCCCTAAAGAAGAAATTTTCTTATCTGTTTTCCTGGCAATAATCGCTGCGCCGGTAGAGTAATTGCAATCTTGTGCCTCTTTTCTTGCTCGACTAGCTACTAACTTAGCTCCGTAGGTTCTTTCAAGAAAAGCATAGACGCCGCTCGGGACTATCACAAAATCCAGTTGATTCTGTTTAATCTCTGAAATAAGACTGTCCAAACTCAGTTCTTGAGTAACAAATCTAGTGTTGCGAAACTTTCTTCTGAGATCAGCAATGGTCGGCCCGAAGGTATCAATAAAGAAATTTGGATCTCGTGTGGTTAGAAGCCCAATTCGTATAGTTTCTTTTTCCGGAACATCTACACTGCTCTTGACCTCAAAAGCAATGAGGAAGAGCAGAATTACTGAAAGACTTTTCAGAACAAGAACAAAACGCTGGCCCATGGATGTTGAGTAATATTTTTTGAAAATTCTACCAACTTCTCAGTCGACCGATGGGTCATGCAGGAAGCATGGCTTCCCGACTATTAATAATTTTTGAACTTTCGCTTAATGGCTTTGTTCTCTTACCATCGTGGCTAGGCCATGCAGAACCAGATTGTGGCGGATATCGACATTATCAAATTCTTGCTGAATATAAGGAGCGACAACTTTAGAAGCTCCTCCTGCAAGAAGAATTTTAGGGGTTGCTCCTATTCCTTCCATCTCTCTTACTGCTCTTTCAATAAGGCCTAATTGGGAGTCAACAATTCCGGTGGTAATAGCATCGATAGTATTGGTGGGAAAATCCGTTCTTCTTCCGAATGCTCGTGGCAGATGAGATGTCCCTCTTGCCAAACCTTCGCGCATCATTGCCGGCCCCGGAGCAATTCTTCCGCCTAAAAACACATACTCACCGACGCCGGTCGGAATGACACTATCAATAGTACTGGCAGTCCCTAAATGGCAAACTAAAAGAGGTTCGTCTTTATGAAGCGCGACAGAGCCAATGGCAGCAAACCACCTATCTGCGCCTAAGAGTTCCGGATGGTCGTAGTTGCTCTTAAGAATAAAATCCCCTGTAAATTCTTTTTTGGCTGTAAACCATGTGCATTGCGCTCCGATGCTGCTGAGAAAGTTCTTTGTACTGTGAGCAATCCAGTCGGAAGCAACCGTACAACCGTAGGCATTCTTTACACCGAGTTCTTGCCACTTATTTTTGATTTTTTCATCGAGAATACCGGAGGACTCGTGGACGTAAGTAAATGGATTTTCAGGATCATCTAACAGAGACCACTTTAAAGCCGAGTTACCAAGATCAATCAGAATAGAAGCCATCTTACCTTCGCCTTTTTCTTAGATAGAAATCAACCACAAGAAAAACAAAAGAAGTCTAATTATGGACCGAGAAATAATGACAAAATTGTCACGTAAATTAAATCTTCTTATCCGTAAATAATTTGATAAGAACTCCTTCCTTTCCTCTATTGTGTAGCCCACTCAAATTCATCACATATCGTCCTCGTTAGGCCTCAAGCTCTTTTGACCGCGGGCCATCCAAGACACATAGGGATCAGAAATCCCGATTTCAGAAAAGAAGGGTTACAATTATTAAACCATCTTATAACTACATACATTGAAATCCCATGTTTCTTAGCAAACCAGACGCATCCACATCAGGATCTGCCCGCTTTTCTATCAAGCGTGGCAAATCTTCCTATTTGCTCTCCGACGATCCTTTAGCTCCAGTTGATAAAGATAAAATTCTCAAAGATTTTAGAATCATAGAGGAGGCACAACTTTCGGGGAAAAAAGAACTCCCTCGTACAGAGTCTCGAGACCTGTCTCCCACAGAACAAAAAATTCAGGACATCTATCAGGAGATAGTAACTCGATATGCCCAATTTACCGACTCTGTCTTGTCTCAAGACGATAAGAAACTTCAAAAGGGAAAAGACGATGCACGCAATAGTGTGGCCAGAGCGCGGTTAGTTAGCACTGAATTCAAAAGCGCTTTGGAACAGATGATTAATGGGTACAAGGTTGAATTAGATCACGAAAAAAAACTGATCCATCAGGCTCGCTGCGAGTACATAAACTTCCAAAAAGAAAATGGCTTGACTGAACGCACCTGTAAAGAGGTTAGCGGACTATATCTTACACTTAAGATTCTATTTCTAGTCTTTATTATTATTGTTGAGTCTATTGTTAATGCCAAACTGTTCTCTACTAATATGGAAGGCGGACTTCTAGAGGGAGCTCTTGTAGCAGGCATTTTTTCTCTTATTAATACCCTCGTCGCCTTTTGCCTTTTTGGGCGTTCAGGCCTTGTAGGAAATGTATTTCATGTGAAACCCCATAAAAAATTGCTGGGGCTTCTTGGCATTGTCCTGTTCATATCATTTCTCGTCACATTTGGCCTTTTTGTTGGCCATTACAGAGATGCTCTTCAATTTTCCGCTGAGGAAGCCGGCAGAATTGGTCTCGATACCTTCTTAGAAAATCCTTTCGGCCTTAAGGACATAATGAGCTGGTTATTGTTTCTTGTCACTGTCGCAGTAGGTTTGGCCGCCTTGTTCGATGGACTCTATTACACAGATCCATATCCGGGATATGCAGCTAAGACTGAAAAATTCAATGAAGCAAGAAAACGTTGGGAAGACTTCTACACCACCGTTATCGAATCTATGAACGAGCATCAAGACGAGTATCTGAGAAAATTCAATACAGCCCTTGAGCGCTCGCAAAATGCACTAGCAGATGTAAAAGCTAATTTTCTCGATAAAGAGCAAATCCTCAATCGTTATTCGAATGCACACAAAAATGCTCAAAAAGCCATTCGAAATATTGTCGGCCAGTACCGATATGCCAATGAAATGGCCCGATCGACTCCTGCTCCGGAGTACTTCAATAACTTCGAAGTTTTCGATTACGATTATATCCCCCCAGTCATAGCCGGAAAAGAATGGTCAACCGACGTAACTGATGAAATTAAAGTGGGAAAAAATGAAATAGCCTCTCTCAACGAGTTAGTTTCCCAACTCACTGCGGATAAGCTTCATATTGAAAGTGAGATCATAACTTCCTATAAGGAACAAAGAGGTGCGCTTGATGCGACGTATGCAGAACCTGTTGCCCCTCCTCCAGCAAATAGCGGTGTTCCCCACTTTGAAAAAAGTGTGCCGACAAATACCATGCTGAAAGGTGCTGAAAATGTCATATAAACCTCTTCGTCGCAACTCTAAAATAAATGTCGGAGTAATTATCGGAATCATCGGCTTTGGACTATTCATAGTAGGAGTTGTTGGAGGCCTGATTTATTATTTCTCACAACCTACACCTCAATTTGATAAAACATCTCTCTGCCCTATTGTGGATGGAAAAATTTCTCCCAAAAATAATCTTGTTTTCTTGATTGACGCTACTGATCCTCTTTCGGAAAACCAGAAAGATTTTGTCAAGATAGAAATGGAGAAAATAATCCAATCTCAAGAGCCCGGGACGCTGGTATCGATTTATTACATGTCAGATGAGACTCCGGTTCAGAGAACTCCTCAGTTTTGTCTTTGTACGGTACCGGATGGAAGTAAGGCCAATAAATTTACAGAAAATGAAGCTTTGATGCACAAGCGGTTTGAGAAAAACTTCGCTAAGCCTCTGAAAGCCCAGCTTGAACATTTGGACGAAGTAAGAAAACCTTCAAAGGTTTCAAACATCTTTGAGCAGATTCAAGCCTTGTCAGTGAACTCTTTCTTGAAATATCCCACTGACGGAGTTAAGGAACTCTACGTCTTTTCTGACATGCTGCATAACTCAAAGGAGTTCACACTGTACTCCAAGAATCAATCTTTTGATTCCCTGAAGAAAAGTAGCTACTATGCTCAGGTCAGATCTCAGCTTAGAGGCGTAGATGTGACTGCATTCTTTTTTGCCAATCAACCCAAATTTCAGACAAATAGAAATGTTATTTTTTGGGAAAAATTCTTTAATGATATTGGTGCCGCTCTAGTCAAAGTAGAACCCATTGGAAAATAATATTAATAAACTTAAATGCTTAAATACCTTTTTCTCCTCGTCCTTGGCTTAAAGATTGGAGCGTCTTTATACGCTTTCAAACTTGGTTTTACTCAAACAGCTCAACCCTTAACTAAATTCTCCGTCCTGCTTGACGATCCCATCTGGTTGTGGAGTTTTAGTCTCCCATTTCTACTTATGCTGGCTTATGTAATAGCAGGCTGGTTAATGGTCCGGGGAAAGTCCCGAAAAGAACTTTTCTCATATGCTGACGGTTGCTATTACTTAGGATTTCTTTTCACTATTGCGTCGATCATTATTGCCCTGGCCTCTATTCAAGATGAAAACTTTTTCGTTTCTGAGCTGGCTATTCGTTTTGCTGCAGCTATGCTGACAACTTTTGTGGGTATGGCAGTTCGCCTTTACATCATTACTTTTGACGCCCATCCCCAAGCTTCCCTTACCTATATCACTAAGAACTTTTTCTCCGGCTCTTCCGGTGGCTCTTCGGAAGGAAGCAGTGGACGTACCGGGGGAGAAGAAGTCAACTCAGGAGATTCTTCGAATGGGACTGAAGAAACTTCTGTGAAATTAAAAGCAACTTTTCAGAGAGAAATAATCCCAGATGAGGATAATCTCGGCCTCCCTCCACAACGGGTTGATCCAGAGGAGGATCTGAATTTTATCCTTCAAGTTAGCTGCCAGAATCTAGCTATTCTGAACAATCAGCTAGTCGAAAGTATTAATAAGTTTTCTCATCTGGTTGATCTTATGCTCGATGCAATCTCTCGCCTTGGGCATGATATTGATGTGGAATCAGACAAAATGAAAACATTTAATGCTGAAATGCAAAAGAAAACTCAGGAGGTTCTCACTCACTCTTCAGACACATTCTCCAAAAATCTATCTGACCAATTAACTGCATTTAAGGAAACTGCAGCTAGTGTAGGAGAAGCAGTCACCAAAGAGGGAGAAAGTATCGTAAAACAACTAGAAACTTCCCTTGTGCAAGCACAAACTGTCTTTGAAGGTAATCTCAATCAGCAGCAACAGGCACTCCAGAAGATTGCTGAGACTTTTGATTCTCATTTCACCAGCCAAATTTCTCAACAAAAGGCTCTTATTTCCAGCAATCAGGGAGAACAGGCAAAAGCTGTAGAAAAACATAAAGTTCTGGTCGAAACTCAGTTAAATCAGCTGTCCAAAATATCAGAAGGTATTGTTTCTGAAATGGAAAAGCAGCTTAAGAACAGAGTTGAAATGTTTGCTCAGAAGTTAGCCGAAAGCAATCCCTCTCTTAATACTGCAACACTTCAAGAAAGTATCGTAGATTTTGCTCGTAGCTTAACCGAAGAATCTAAAACCGTAGAGAGATTGACTAGCTCTTTAGACCTTAAAGTTAGAAGTCTTTTGGACCAAACTGATTCTAACTATCTAACCACCAAGGGAGTTGTCAGCGATATTAATTCTATGAGAGAGAACATTAAAAATATAAGCAACAAATTTGAGGAAACTGAGAAAAACATCGAAACTCTGAATACAGAGCTCAAAGCAACTTCATCCAAATTCACAGACTCTCTTGATGACTTCAAAAATAAACTTAATGATGAACTGAGAAAGAAAGTGCAATCCGCTCAGGGTAAACCGAGTTCATTCTTTGACAGGTTCAGAAGATGAAAAAAAACAATGAAGTATTTCACATCTCTTTAACCGAACTGGCCTTTACTTTAGTCCTTATACTAGTCATGTTGCTCGGAACAAGACTTGTTTCTGAACACAATAAGGCTAATGAACAAGATAAGATCATTCAGCAACAAAAAGAGGTCATCGAAACATTAAGTGAGAAAACAGGACTATGTCGCCCGGATCCCGATGATCCTATTACACCCTTAATGCCCTGCAACAAATGCCTGTCCGTAGTAGCTCATATTTCGAAAAGCCAAGCTGCTCTTGCTATTGATCTCGGAAAGGCTCTGACAGATGTTATAGAGTCTTCATCTTTAGAAGAGAATTATCTCAATTTGAAAGAGCGACTAATAGAAGCTGCAAAAATGGTTGCAGACGGAAAACAACTCGCAGATAAAAAGGATTTAATTGAAACTTCAGAAAAACTTGAAGCCAGCCAGAAAGAAGTGGCTTCTCTTTCGAAGATACTCAGCAAATTTAAAGAGGAAAATAAAACTAAATTCGATGCCCTGATGGAGCTGAATGAATTAAGGAACAAAGTAGCGCAGTGCGAAAAAGATATACAGACCATGGACACTCAAAACAAATATTTAGCTCGCATTGCTGGCCTAGGATATCCTCCGTGTTGGGTAGGAGCCAACGGCAAACCACAGTACCTCTTCAATATCGATTTACTTCCTGATGACAGAATTATAGTGAATCGAGCTTGGCCCGAAGAAAGAAACCAAGACGCTCTTTCCATGGAACCGGTCGTTCAGGTGCAAAAATATTTTGGCCAGTCAGTCCCTATGTCGGAATTCCTTTCCTCTGCGAACAAAATTTTGAAGATATCAAACGAAACCAAACCAAGTGCCTGTCGTCACTTCGTCATTCTTAAAAACCACATCCCAGACAGACATACTGGAGACAAGCAGCGCTTAAAGATTGAAAATAGTTTTTATAAGCTGGAAATTCTTGCGGGGGATAAATAATACGCCAGGATTAGAGGATTCGACACAGCTATCTAAAAGGCAGGGCCGTTAGGCAAGGAGAAGAAGAGTTGGGGGGCATTTTAAACGCTGAAAATAAAGAAGCGTCCCTTATAACTTGGATCAAAATTTCGGCATTAGTTTAAAGGAGAAAAAATGATCAAACTCTCTGGGGTAAACAGGGCTATTTTAGACAAGGCCTCAATTCCAAACTGTCGTTTCAGCTATGTATGCTTTGACAGCTTTTTTGTATTTGCTGAATAAGCAGGCCATGAGGCTTAATGCGACTGTTCACCGGTAGACAGGCCGAGCACGACAAAAAATAAACTGAACTAGCATTAAAAAATCACCCAGTGATGAATGGCTTAAAACAACGCACCCTGATTACGGTTCACATTTTTACAAGGTGGATGTTTCAAATTACAACTTCGTATGAATATTTCCCTTGAACATCTACGGGTTACACGAAAATAGGCCTAGAGAAAACCTCTTGTTCGAATAAAAAAGATGAGGTCTTGCCTTATCTCTTTACTCAGCGGGATACCCCTAAAGCTAAAATACTGGTTCCTTTTTAAAGTGCAACTTTTAAGATCTACTTTCTCAGGAGACCGACATGGTGCTTATAGGAGTTGGATCTCAAGGGGGTTAGTACAAATTTATTTAGGGCACTATAGATTTTTTAGTAAAATATTAATCTAAAAATTCCAAGGATCAAAATCTTGAGAGATACTCTTGCGCAAAATGCAATAATGACTCAGGAAACGGCCATATCGAACGCACCTCGTCGCGGAATCTGGCACCGTTATGTTTATGCTCAGACGACTGCGTACTCAGACTTTAAAGGAAGAGCAAGCCGAGCGGATGTCTTATCTTTCTTTTTTATTTCATATATCTTTTCTTTTCTCTTAGGTTTTGTGTGTGGCTTTTTGGGGACATTGGCAGGAATGGAAGAGGATTTAATAAAGGGGCTCGTACTTCTGGTCACGTGCGGCGCTTTCGCCATTCCGACCATGAGCGTATCGTGCCGAAGACTTCATGACATTAATTTCA
Source organism: Turicimonas sp. TL08 (assembly GCF_054660695.1). Classification (NCBI taxonomy): domain Bacteria; kingdom Pseudomonadati; phylum Pseudomonadota; class Betaproteobacteria; order Burkholderiales; family Sutterellaceae; genus Turicimonas; species Turicimonas sp. TL08. The sequence goes on along the minus strand of NZ_BAAGDP010000005.1, from coordinate 121,069 downwards.
GTGGCTGGTGGCAGCTTACTTTTGTTTTCCTGCTCCCTTTCCTCATTATGCTCTTTTGCCCTTCAAACAAAGAGACTAATCGCTTTGGTCCACCGTGTCCTTAAACTTAAAAATCCATAAACAAGATTCGAGCGTGTTCATGAGAAAATTTTTTGTACTTGTGCTGATTTCCTGTCTCTCCTCAGTTTCGGCACAGATCCCCGACCTCTCACAATTCACAGGTTACAAAATCATCTATTCTGGTCACATCACTGGATACCAAGATCCTGGCAAAAAGGCGCATACAGGCTGGGATTTTGAAGGGTGTGACTATGACAGAAAAATTTTCATTGACGATCAATACGAAGTCTATTGTCGTACCTATTCCTATAGCTATTCATACCATCCGAAAGTCACTATTCTCTCTAACGGACATACAGCAAAAATGATCGTCAACGGGAATACTTATGACATCTCGTTGCAGGAATACTAAACCCGAGTTTGAAAGTTAAAGAGGAAAAATCCTTCGATATCTTAATGCTCAGAGCATCGAAGGATTTTTAAACTTGTTCGCTTTTATTCCTACAAAAGCTTGGAGATGACAGGGCTGAGCGTTTCCTTCATCGTTATGGAATTTTGTTTTCAAGCACCGCTCAATATCTGCTCTATCGGACAATGTATGCAACTCATCTAATCCGCAGCTTCCCAGAAGTTCGGCCCTATAAAGAAGTGCCGGTGATGTGAAAAAGCTTGTCGGTTTAAATGAAAAATAAACAATCCTAGAAATTAACTTAGTATCGCCTTTGATTATTTCTGGACTATTTCTCCTGAATTAAACTTTCTTAAAGAATCGTCAATGATCAGCTGAATTTCACCCTCTGAACTGATTCCTTCCTCAGTTCCATCAACGATTTCTTGTGAAGGGAGTCGAAAGCTCAACGTTTTTTGATAGAAATAATCAAACTTTTTCCATCTTTCCGAGAGAAAAGTATCCTGTAACCCGATACTTTGATTCATTGTTTTAAGCACTGAATCAGCCAAAATCCTAATCACTTCCTCCCTCTTCCCCTCTTTATCTGAATGCTCCTCAAAAAGGAATGCAATATTCCGGTTGATTTGTTCTTCTAGTTCGCAATTGGGAAATAAATTAACACCGATTCCAAAAACTAGATAGACACTGCCTGCATACTTAACCGTCTCGATAAGTATTCCGCTTAATTTTCCTTCCGAGGTCATTAAATCATTAGGCCATTTAACCTTGACCTTTGAATTAAGTTTCGAAAACTCTTCAGCAATATTTACGGCCAAGAGAGGACTCAAAGTCATTAGGTCTCGAGTACTTCCCGTATGTTCCACAACCATAGAGAACTTCAGACAGCTCTCCGAATCATCCACCCAGGTTCTTCCCTTCGTGCCTTTTCCTTTGACTTGCTTCTCGGCCACAACCGCATAAGGACCGCACACCGCTCCAACAAGAACTTTCCTCTTGAGGTAGTCATTGGTCGAATCAACTTCCGGAAGAAACTCAAAGGTGATGTCTTGCTTAGACAGCTTTTTAGAAACGGATTCAATTGAAAGGTAATCAGACATTTTTGGAACTAAACATTTCAGCAGAATTTCTAATTTATTTGAAGTTACATGCTTCGGTAAAATGGGGGGTTCGAACCATCGAGGAAAAAATGGCCGTAAAAGAGATAGAAATGACCGTTCGAGGGAAAAGTGGAAATCTGGAAACCAGACTTTCCATCCCCGGTTGCGCCCCTAAGGGAATTGCATTTCTTTCTCATCCCCATCCTCTCTTCGGTGGAAACATGAATAATAAAGTTATCCATGCTCTAAATAAATCTTTTCTCCAGGAAAATTGGATCACTGTCCGTCATAACTTCCGAGGAGTCGGTAAAAGTCAGGGAGTTTATGACAACGGCGCAGGAGAAACAGAGGATCTTTTAACCTTGGTACAGTTTTATTTGGAGCTGCCGGAAATCAAAGCACTTTTTTCTTCTAAACCGAAAACTTGCTTTTCGGGATTCTCCTTTGGCACTTATGTAAGCTGCAATGCAGCTTCTTCTAATGCCCCGGATTTCTTGCTTCTGCTCGGAACTGCCGCAGAAAAATGGAAGTTCGATTTACCTGCTGTTCCGACATTTTTAATACACGGAGAAAAGGATGAAGTGATCCCCTTGAAGGATGCGCTGGAATGGGCCGGACGTTTCGGCCAAGCTGTCACCGTTATTCCTAATACCGATCATTTCTTCTCAAAACAAATACCTCTGCTGCAGGCCATGATAAAGCGGGCTATTACATGGATGAATCACTATGACCCCCTATAAATTTCTCACTGTATTATCTTTGACTGCTGCTTTGGCTCTCGGCTCATCTCCTGCCTGGTGCAGTAAGGCACCTGCCAAATCCGAGACTCTCGAACAAGAACACAAGTTGATGTCAGAGGAGCCTTCTTTTGTCTCCTTTGATTTACTCAGCGGTAATTCTTTTGAGACGAATCTTTCCAAACTTGAGATAGACAATATCGAACTTCTTTCTGACCTATTGTCGACTTACGGATTGATTCATTTAATACAAGAAAAGAAAATTGATCCGGCTAAAGAGATAGAACTGACTTCGGCACCGACAACTAAGGCATCTCTGCGTTTGGATCCTGAAAAGAAAATAAAGATCAAAGAACTAGTTACCGCTCTTCTGTTTCTCAAATCACCTGATGCCAGACTGACTTTGCAAAAAATCCTAACTGATCACTTTGTCGATGCAAAGATTAAAGTAGGTGAAAATGGAGTATTCGATTTAAAAACTTCAAAAATCGACTGCTCGGTTGAAGACTTAACCAATGCTCTGAGCACCGTATTTTTTGAACTCGAAAAAATGGGCGTCAATCCCTTTGATGAAAAATTCGTCATCGGTGACATTAGCTACCCTTCTCAGCTAAAAGCCAGCAGAGGGGAAAAGACGAACATTGTCATGCTCATCGACAAGGACACGAAAGCAGTTCTCTCCTTAGCCCGCATTGACCATCCTAAAAAGAAAAACGCCAGAAAAGAACCCGGGTCTCTTGTCATCAATACGGCAAACAATCCTCTGCCTGCCGGCCAAATCATTAAGCGTTCTTCAAATTTGCTCTCTGATGCCGCTAATAATTTTGAGACCTTGAAAATCATCTCCAAAGGTAAAATCATCTCTACCGTAGATTTGAAAGGCACGGATAAAAAACAGGTAGTGATGATTGCTCCGGACGATATTTTCATCTCTTTAAAAAAAATTGACCTGCAAGAGCTTAGGCACAATAAAGTTGAACTCCTCATTGAAAGAGATGAACCAATGAAGCTGCCGATTATTTCCGGTTCTCAAATTGGTACCTTACGCATTGTATTTAACGGCCAAACCCTTAAGAATGTACCATTGATGGCCAATGAAAACGTCTATCCTAGCGTGAAGCAGAAAGTCATCGACAAGTTAAATGCCATAATAGATTAGATTGAGGAGTCATCAAAATGTCTGAAGACGTCAAAAAACAAGAACAATTAGAAGAAGAGCTTCCTGCAAAGCTGCTTCAATTCCCATGTGATTTTCCTCTCAAGATCGTCGGTATCAAAGCTGATGACTACAAAGATAAAATTGTTGAAGTCATTAAGAAATACGACCCGGATTACAATCCTGCTGAAGCAAATTTGAAAGAATCTGCTAAGGGCAACTATCTCTCTTTGGGAGTCGTGGTCAGAGCTACCTCTCAAGACCAACTCGACGACTTATACAAAGCGTTAGTTGATCATGAATATACGAAATTTGTTTTGTAACTTTGAATCAGCTTTTATTTCGTCATCTAGGCCTCGTTGATTATCTGGAGACCTGGCAAAAAATGAAAAATTTCGTCCAAGATCGCACAGCCGATTTGGACGAAATTTGGTTTTGCGAGCATCCTTGTGTATTTACGGTAGGCAGACAAGGCAGTCCGAGTCACCTTTTAAATCCGCAGGATGTACCGGTTGTCTATACGGATCGAGGCGGTGAAGTTACTTACCATGGTCCGGGACAAATCGTTGTCTATCCATTCATTCATTTACGTAAAAGAGGATTGCTCCCCAAAGCCTATCTGGAAACTTTAGAAAGCGCGGTTATCGACACATTGAAAGAAGTCAGCATCACCGGCTTCTTAGTCCCCGGAGCTCCCGGCGTTTACGTACAAGGACCCGATTGTACCGGTCCATTCAACGGTGCGCAGAAGATTTGCTCTATAGGCATTCGAATCTCCAATGACTGCACATACCACGGCCTTTCTTTAAATTTCGATGCAGACCTGTCTTTCTTTGAAAGAATCAATCCTTGCGGATACAAAGGATTAAAGACGGCCAATATTAAGTCGTTAAACTCAGCTTGTTCTAAACAAGAAATAATTAAAATTCTTGAGAGAAAATTATCGGAGTACTTGATTGAAAAAAGACATTAAACCGCATTCTTTAGAAGCTTGGCTTGCATTTTTCCGCCCAAAGACCTTGTGGATAGCTGCTGCTCCGGTTTTAGTGGGAACCGGATTGGCTTTAGCTTTTGACGGTAAATTTAATTTTTGGATTTTCCTTCTGACATTGTTAGGTGCGATGACCATTCAAGCTATGTCAAATATGGTCAATGACTATGCTTACAACGTCAGAAAAGCCGAACGCTCCGATCGCGTAGGTATTCCGAGAGCCACCACGGAAGGCTGGATTTCCATGGACGCTGCTAAAAAAATGATTGGAGCCATGATAGTTCTTGCCTGCCTATTTGGTATTGCTCTTATCGTCATCGGCGGCTGGGCTATTGCGCTAATCGCTTTTCTCTCCATTCTTTGCGGGTACTGCTACATGGGCGGTCCAAAACCAATTGCCTACACGCCGTTCGGAGAATTTTTAGTTTTTCTTTTCTACGGATTATTTGCAGTCGGCGGTACATTCTGGCTGCAGACTTTAAGCTTCAATATTCTGGTTCTTATTCCCGGCACTGCTTTGGGTTTAATTGGTGCTGCCGTGCTCTTTATCAATAACTACCGTGATGTTGAGCATGATTTATCAGTCGGCCGCAGAACGCTTGCAGCAGTTGTAGGTAAAAAAGTCGGTGTGTTCGTCTACTCCTGCATGATTTATATCCCGTTTATCATCGTTGGCTGGTTAAGTATTGCTAATCATTCTTATTGGCCGTTCTTGTTTGTTTTGCTTGCTCTTCCTAGAGCCAGTTTCTTGCCCTCCATTCTTAAGAAAACACAGCAGGCTGACATAACCTTCTTGATGCTTAGAACCATCAAACTCGAAGTTCTTTTTGCCCTCTTGCTTACAATCGCAGGAATTGGCGTGTTTTACTTAACATGGCCTCTCGGCAGCCTTTCTGCCGCAACAATTTTCGCTATTCCTTTTTAAAGTAGGATTTCCATGACGGACTTTATTCCCAAGGAACAGAGGACAACTAAAAAAATAAAGCAGCATGAAGTTTATCGTTTAAATGAAGTGAAGCTGCCTAAACCTTCCTGGCTTAAAGTCCGGATTCCTGCCAATGCTCTCAAAGTTAAAGAAGTCAGGGAATTATTAGCTGACAAAGGCATGCATACTGTTTGCCAGGAAGCAAACTGCCCTAACCTAAATGAGTGCTTCAATAAGAAACGTGCTACCTTTTTACTAATGGGACAGATTTGTACCCGAAGATGTCCTTTCTGCGATGTAGCGCACGGTAAACCTTTGCCTCTCGATCCGGAAGAAGCCGACCATATCGTCGAAAGCATCAAACGTTTAGGCATTAAATTCGCCGTTCTTACCAGCGTCGACAGGGATGATCTTAAAGACGGCGGTGCTTCTCACTTTGTGCATTGCGTAAAAAAAATTCAGACTGAAACTGATGCAAAGGTAGAAATCCTGATTCCTGATTTCCGAGGAAGATTAGAGCGGGCTCTTGAAGTATTAAAAGAAATAAAGCCCGATGTGCTCAACCACAATATTGAAACGGTTCCCCGTCTATATCGTGAGGTTAAGCCGGGCGGCAGCTACGAGCATTCTTTAAGTCTATTGAAGAAGTGGTCGGAGATTTATCCGGATTGTCCGACAAAGAGCGGCTTGATGGTGGGTCTCGGAGAAACCGATGAAGAAATCATACAAGTTCTTAAAGACTTAAGAGCCAACAATGTTCAGATGGTCACGATCGGCCAGTACTTAGCACCGAGCAAGTATCACTATCCTGTTCAAAGGTATGTCCATCCGGACACATTTAAAAAATATGCACAGACTGCTAAAGAACTTGGCTTTAGCAGCTGTGCAAGCGGTGTATTAATCAGATCAAGTTACGGAGCTGCCGAGCAGGCTTCCGAATTCAATCAATTACTTAATGACGGTCAGAACATCTGATAAATTCTCAACGGACCAAACTTTTTCCGCAAGATTCTTTTTCAGATCTTCCCAATGCCTGAGTCCCTCCGGCGTCAGATTTTCTTTTTTGAAACTTCTGCCGGTCTGAATAAAGTCGTCATCAATCACTCCCGGTTTGAGTGCGACCTTAACAGTTTTGTCTCTTAAAGAAATTTCGAAGTACATATGGCCGTAAACGCCTTCAGGAGCGCATGAAGGGGCCTCCTTTAGTACTTCATACCTTCCGGCGGTAACGGCCCTAGAAATCATTTCTACGGCGTCTCTGAGCCCCGGACCCGGAAAAGCAGTTTTGAAGCTGATATCTTCTCTTCTCGGAATTTCTCCGTCTTCAGAAAGATAGTTAAGAGCCCAGTACATCAGGCGGTAGCCTAAGGACAAACCGCCGATGCTGTCTTTTCCGTGGTAAAGAACGCAAGCATGGAACGGGATGTCTAATTCAACACCCTTTTCAACAACCTTGACGATTTCTTTATTCATCATTTCTGCATTGCCATTGGTAAGACGAGATCTTTAACGTTGACGGTTTTCTCCATCATGCCGTTTTCCTTAAGGAACTTCTGGTCAGCTTCCAAGCCTTTGATATCTTCGTCAGTCAAAGTATCGTAGTAGTTGCTCCAGTTCTTTAAAGTTTCTGCGTCTTTAAGAGAGATACCGTGTTCTTTAGCACCGATTTCTAAGGCTTCTTTCGGATTGGCCTTAATCCAAGCGAGAGCGTCTCTGTTGACTTTAACAATTCTCTTCAAGATTTCAGGATTTTCATCGGCAAACTTCTTAGAAGCTGTCATGACGAGGTTCGGTTCTGTGTAGCCGTCGGCTGTAGCAATAGTTTTTGCCCCGTTTGCATTTGCCTTGATAACGCCGCCGGCAGCCAAGAGAGCTGCGTCAACTTTACCGGCCATCATGGCTGTCATGCCCTTTGGAATATCCATGGAGATGAAGTTGACATCTTTTGGATCGATGCCGTTCTTTGTCAAAGCGGCAACTAATGTCTGATGAAGAACTGTGCCTTTCGGACCGACAACGGTCTTACCCTTCAAGTCTCTAACCGTCATCTGTGGGCCCGGCTTGCCGACGATAGCAAAAACTTTTGTCGGGTGAGCTACGCCTGTTGCGACGACGACCGGATTACCTGCAGAATTAGCCATTAATAATGAAGCGGTGTTCATTGTGGCGCTGACGTCCAGGGAACCGGCTGCCATGGCTTGTGTCTGTTTAGCGCCGGAAGTGATGTCGTGCCATTTGATTTTGATGCCGTCTTTCTTGAACTCGTTCTCAAGCATATTATTATGCTTCATCACCATGTTCTGCAGATTGAACGGGGCCTTCACATAAGCAATATTGATTTCTGAAGGAGCAGCAAATACGCTGGCAGCAGCCATGGAAAGTACGAGAGCAGAGAGTACTGATTTCAGTTTCATTACTAATAATCCTTATTTAAAAACAGAGTGTAAGAGATAATTTTGATAGTTCAAAAGACGAGAATCTCCAATTTGCCGAGGGGTTTCTACGTCGATTTTTAAATCCTTTTCGGCTTTCCCATGATTCAGATAGATAACTCGATGACTAAGAAAAACAGCCTCATTTATGTCATGAGTAATCATCAGCATCGTCATCGATAGTTCTTTTTGCAGTCTGGAGAAATCAGACTGTAACTTAGTTCTGGTCATAAAATCCAGAGCACTAAAAGGTTCATCTAATAGGAGAATATCCGGTTTAGATATAACCCCACGGGCCAAACCAACACGTTGAGCCATCCCCCCGGAAAGCTCACTTGGATACAAGTCCTGAATATCACCGAGACAAACTAACTCGAGAGCTTCTTTAACAAGTTTTTTTCTAATTGTTTCTTCTTCATGACGAATGGGAAGCTCAAGATTCTGTCCTACCGTTTTCCAAGGAAGAAGCCGAGCTTCTTGAAACACGTATGAAATTCTCGGTTCTTTAATTTCTTGTCCGTCTTTGTCATAAAAAATGACCTTTCCTTCGTCGGCCTTTTCAATTCCGCTGATGAGCTTTAAAAGCGTTGTCTTACCGCAGCCGCTTTTACCGATAACGGTTGTAAGTTCATTGGCAGAGATATCCAAAGAGAAATTATCAATTGGAGTGATAATGCCTTTAGCAGAGTTAAAACTTTTCTTTAAGTTTTCTATTTTGATTCCGGAAGCCATTATTTCTTCATCCAAGGAGAAAATTTATGAGTAATCCACACAAATAACTGATCTCCCAAAATGCCGAGAATGGCAATACTGAAAATGCCCACAAACACTTTATCGGTTTGAGACATTTCGCTCGCGTCTCCAATCAGATATCCGAGTCCTGACGATGCTGCAATCAACTCGGCACCGACCAACGCTCTCCAGGAATAACCGAATCCCAAACGAAGTCCGGTAAGAACGCTGGGAAGGGATCCGGGAAGCTCTACATGGAAAAATTTTTCTTTTTTATTAAGACGTAAAACGGTAGCCAGCTCAGTGAAATTCTTATCTATCTGTCTAAAGCCTGATAAGGCATTGAAGTAGATAGGAAAGAAACTAGCCAAAATTACGATAGCGACTTTTGAAGCCTCTCCGATGCCGAGCCAAAGAATAAGCAAAGGAACCAATGAGAGAGGCGGGATGAATCGCAGGGCTTCCATTACCAACTTCAATCTGCTCTCGGTTTTAGTCGAGTAATAGCAAATATAAGCAGTTGGAAGCGCAATTAAAGCTGCGATGCAGAAACCGCCCAAAGATCTCATGGAACTGGCCAAAATATGGGTTCCTAAGGTCCCATCTTTGATGAGTTGCCCAAAACTTTCTAAGACCTGCTCCGGAGGAGGAAGCAAGAAGGAGTTAAAAATGCCTAAATGTGCAACGAAAGCCCAGACGATCAAAATCACCGCCGGAACAATCAGCAAATTAAAAGCATTTTTACTCACTTGGAATCCTCAAAAATTTTTGTTATTTTAAATGAGAATTATTATCAATTCACTATTTTAATTTATAGGAATTGTTTCTGCTCCGGTCTGGACTTCCGTTTTTTCAGTGACTGCGGAGGGGTTCTCTTTGATTAACTTTCTTCTCTCCAATTCTTCCGGCGTAATGATTTCCATGAGAGTCACCACTTTGACAACTCCGGGGACTTTAGCGGCCACTGCAGTGATGATATCTGCCTCGCGCTGAGTTACCGTTCCCATCAAATAAGCGATTCCTCGGTCGACGGTTACTTTCAGAGAAGTTAACGTAACATCCTTATTATCTAGAAGAGCTGCTCTGACTTTACTTGCTGTTAACGAGTCGTTCATTCTTGTAGTAAAAGGAACGTTATTCATTACTGCCAGTTCGTTATAGACGTTAGTTACACCGTTAATAGACTTAACGATTTCACCGGCCTTTTCTTTGTCATCTTCAGAACCGACTTCGCCGGTCAGCAATACTCTCCCTTCGTAGGCCGTAACCGTAATATGACTGGAGGAGAAATTTGCTTGAGCCAACTGGACGCTAGCCTTTGTTTCAATTACTCCGTCATTAGTTACGTCACCAACGCTGCGTCTATCGACTGCAACGGCTGTTCCACCTACGGCAGCTGAACCGATAAGTACCGGGGCACAGCCGCTAAGGACCAAAGAAGAGGTTAAACATGTCAATACTAAAAGTTTTTTCATCAATAACCTTTTTTACTTTGTGTAGAAAACATTTTATTCACTTAACACTTGGTAACTTTACTCGATTATTTCCTTTTTGGATTGTCTGATTTCAATTATTGGAAGTGGTGAAGAACCGATTTAGGCGAAAAAAACTCTCAACTTATGTCAGTAATTTGTTGACAATATTTGAGTAACTTATAAATTTTGTGGATAAGTGCACTTTTTAAAAGTTATCCACAATTCGTCTACATTGATTTCTTATAAATATCCACAATGCAAATTAATATTAACTTATTGTTATTAAATAATTTTTATAAGTTATCAACGAAAAATTCAAACACTTCTATATCTATTTAATAGATAATATATACATAGGAGATAAAGAAGCTGCCTTCCGAAATGTGTAAAAGAAAAGACAACTATCTTTGAGCAAATCTCGATCAAGACCTAATCAATAATTCTTTTCTTCCTTGCTGCTTCTTGAGAATTAAGCTCACTGAAGATTTTGAGCTAAATTTTTTAACTGTTATTTAGCTCAAAACCCACAAATATTGTTAATTCTTTGATTTAATAAAAGATTTTCTTTATAGAAATCCATCAAAATACAACCTGTCTTCCTGGTTAAGATTTTGTATTGCACCGGTAGCAAAGAGGCGGAAAGAAATAGCTTATAGCCGGCAATAATAACTGGAAGAGAAACTTGCCGAAAATCTGATTCCTATATAGTCTGTTTGAAGCCAGAATAATCCACAAAAATCTGTGGATAACGGTTGGTTTTCTTGTGGATATTAAGATTACAAAACTTTTGCCTGAGTTATTCACACACTCTCTACCAAGTTATTAGTTTGATTTCAACACTCACAACATTTATAACTCTTTGAAAATAATCAAACAAATTAAGTTATCCACAAAAAAGAATATGTCTACTATTACATCTCCATAAAAATTATACAAATGACAAGATATAAGTAGTTCAAGCTAAATAAGTGAATAACAACGGAGTTGCTATTTGGGTAAGAAGATCGCTAGAAGCGGGACCCCGCTCCGGTGAGGACGCAGACATAAGTCTGCGGTAGTTCACAAGCGATCCGTCAAATGAAGCTTGATTCGCAGATTCTCTTGATACTTCATCTTTGTCAGATCGCGTTATCTATCCTTAATTTAGAGAAGAGTTTATTTGTTGTTGAAAAAATCTCTATTGAGGCGAGCCTCTAATACTTTTGCCAAAATCTCTAATTGCTTTTTGTACTCGGGATCGGTGTTCTTCGGACTTTGGTCGTTGACGAAGCGTCCCATATTAGTTGCGCCCCAAAAACCTGCGGTGTCATCATCAACAACTTTATAAGCATTCAAGTACTTATCCCATACTTTATCTAATTTTCCGATACCATCTCCCACTGTACCTTGGCCGCCTCCAAGCCAACCAGCATTCATAATGGTATAGATGCCTTTTCCTTTGAGCATTCCTTCTAAGCCTTTGGGAGTGTCCTTATAAGCGAACTGCTTAGAAAAAACTCTCTCCATATAACCTTTGGTTATTGCGTTTGGGCTATCGTGCCAATTCGGATAACAGAAGATAATGTAGTCAGCTTGAGAAACAAATTTTTGCTCAGGAACAATGTCTTGTGGCGTAGGACCAAAGCCATCTTTGGCGTGGTAAAAGGTTTCCGGAGAGAGAACCGGATTGAATTTAAGCTTGTATAAGTCTCTTACTTCAACCTCATATCCTTTTTGTTTAAAAAAATTGATGGCCGAATTAACCAAAAAACCTTCTAAAGAGCTCTCGAAACGCGGATCTCCAACAACAAATAAAACTTTCTTGGCTTTACTGTCAGTAAAGCCTGTAGAAACAGCTGTAACACGAAGAGATTCGGGAACAATCGTAGCGGATGTTATTGCGTCGATGCTTTTATTTTCTGTTGTCGGCTTCGGAATAGACGCTGAAGAAACGGCATCAGCAGCATGAACTGAAAATGAAATAGCAGAGAGGATGGAAAGAAGAAGAGTCGTTGACTTAACCATAGATAGCTCCATTTAGCATTGCCTCAGGAATCGGATCATTTACGCGACGCCTAGAGGCGAAGATTAAAAGATCACGACGACGGCGAAACGTTAAAGGAGGCACAGAGTGCTACCTAGCCATGACTGTAGCTTTGTAAAAGCGTTTTTCATTTTAGCTCGACAGAGAGAAGGCTTAAAGCCGGGAAATTCCCGGATACTACTTGGTAGTCAACTCACAACTTTGTGGTTGTGAAAAATTTCATCAAAAAAATTGACTGCTAATAATCCACAAAAAGATGTGAATTGTTGTTTGATTCTTTGTGAATATCTTTTGGCTTCAGAGAAAAAGAAAATTATCCACAAAACACATACCAAGTTATCAGGGATTTTTTAACAGAGTAAACAATTCTAATAGTTTGAAAATATTGAATTATTTAGAATTATCCACAGAAAATAGTTTCCCTTCTACTATTACTTTATTGAGATCTTAATTTTTAATAAGATCTAAGTAGTTCAAACATTTTCCGTGGATAAACAAAAAGCTACCTTAGAGAGAATCCTAGCGGATAAATCAACAAAGGCAGCTTAGTCGTTTTTTAAATACTGACGATTTCAGTCTTAACGATTTCTTTCATCTCAGAATTCAATACGGCATCATAAAGTTTGCCTTTAAAGCCAATCCATACCTCAGTTTCTTCTTCATTAGCAGTGCCGGTATAGAACTTTCTACCAGCCTTTAAGAATTCAGGTGTGATTACTCCTTCCTTGGCCGTAATTTTCATTACTTTGGAGCCATATCCAATCTCAAAATACAGTTTTCCAAAGATGCATTCCGGAGCATCAACAAATTCGTCCGGAAGAACCAAGAAACGTTTTCTTGTAACGCACCTTCCGATCATTTCTGCAGAATCAGTAATACCAGGACCGGCAAAAGCAGTTTTGAACGTAATGAGATTTCTCCGAGCTACTTCTCCTTCAGGAACCAATTCATCTAAAGCCATTTTCAGCATACGGAAGCACAATGCTAGACCGCCGCATCTTTTTAGGCCATGGTATTTTTCTCAATCTTCCAACGTAAACGTGGTGATTGTTTTTCCATTTTCGGTAACTTTGATTTCTTCAGTTTGCATTTCAGTTCTCAATAAAAAAGTAAAACGTTATTCAAAGGCAACGGGAAGAATGAGGTTGGCTGTATCGACATCTTTTCTCATCATGTTGTTTTCTTTCAAAAACTTTTTATTGACCTCGAGATCTTTAATATCTTGAGGCGTCATCGCAGAGAAGTAGTGACTTCTAGAGATTAGCGTCTTTGAATTTTCTACAGAAATGCCGTGCTCTTTAGCTCCCATTTCTGCAGTTTTTTCAGGATTCTTATTCATCCAGTCAAGAGCCTGTTTATAGACTTTGTTTACGCGGGCTACGATATCCGGATGTTCTTTCGCAAATTTTTCTGTTGTTGTCATGACTAATGTCGGCTGCACTAAACCTTCAGCAGAGACGATGGTTGGTGCACCCGCTTTGTTGGCTTTAATTAGTGCACTACTTGCGACCAAAGCAGCATCGGCTTGACCTGCCAGAATTGTACTGAGTGCTTTGGGAATGCCCATACTTACGAACTCAACGTCTTTTTCTGTAAGACCTTCTTTTTCTAAAGCAGCGACTAAAAGCTGATGAAGGAATGTTCCTTTAGGGCCAACAACTTTCTTTCCTTTTAAGTCTTTGAGGGAGAGGTTGGTACCAGGCTTAGAGACAAGCGCGAAATTCGAGGTTGGCCTTGCTAAACCTGTCACTACTCGAATCGGCAGTCCTTCCGCATTAATCATCAACAAAGCGGCTGTATTCATGTTTCCGGCAATATCAAGAGCGCCGGCACCCATCGCACGAGCAGCTTCCGGACTAGTTCCCATGTTATGCCAATTGACTTTGATGCCGTCTTTTTCGAATTCTTTCTCTAACAGCTTGTGGTCCTTCAAGACTAAAAGCTGAAGAACAAACGGTGGTTTAACATAACTGATGTTTAGTTCAGAGATAGGTGCCGAGGCAAAAGAAATTGAAGAAAAGAAGAGAGCCGCTGAGGCCGTAAGAACCTTGAACTTCACGAAATTCTCCCTGGAAAATCAACGAGTTTCTGACTCAAAAATGAGAAAAAGAAAAATAAAAGATAATGAGAATTATAATCATTTATTAACACTTTCTTAACATACAAAATAAGAAAATGCTTTTTGAGCCAAAGGTTTTGTTATTTTTTTTATTGTAATTGTTTGATTTATATATTTAATTTGAAATTAAAATTCCAATTTTCTTTCAAGAAAATCACCCTATTTTATGAGTCCTATAATTTTGTTACCGAAGAAAAATTCCTTTGTTGCAGAAGTACTATGAGACACAATAGTCAAAGGATAATGTAACACTATAGTTTTATTGTTTAAGTATCTGGCCAAGAAGCCTTCGGTTTAGTTACTTCCTATTTTTTACTAGTTAGACGGTTTTAGACGGCCATAGTGAAGGAGAGGATTTGTTGGGAGGCAAGTAATCAAAGAAAAAGCCCGACGGCTTGCATCGGGCTTATAAAGGAAATATACAGACTAGGTATCAATATTTCCGGCAAGAAGAGCATTGTCTTCAATAAACTTTCTTCTCGGTTCCACTTCATCGCCCATCAGCTTGGTAAATGTCTGATCGGCAAGAATTGCATCGGAGATTTCTACTTTAAGAAGTTTTCTGTGGCCCGGCATTAAAGTCGTTTCTGCCAGCTCTTCTTTGTTCATTTCACCGAGGCCTTTGAATCGGGACATACCTTTCAAATTAGAACGCCCTTCTTCTAAGACTTTAGTCAAGGCTTGGCTGAAGTTCTGGACTGGTTGAATATTGTCTTTATTGCCTTTTTTGCTGACAACGCAGGCACCTTGCTTCAGCAAAGTGCCGAAGACCTTACCGGCTTCTTCGAGCTTTCTGAAGTCGTCTGTGGAAACAAAGGACGGAAGAATCTTGGTTTCAATTATCTTATTGAAGCTCTTTCTCTGAATAAGAATGTAAGGTGTTCCTTCAGAGTCTTTCTGAACGGAAATCGAGACAGCCGGATCAAAAACTCTCTGTCTTAAAGCTTGCACGGATTCATTGACTTTTTCATCATCGGAAAACTCAACGGAGGCACCGGCAGCGATGGCTTCCAAAGCAGTCGGATCAATAAATCTGGAGAAGTGACTGATGACGGTCTGGGCTTCGCTGTACTCCAAGAAGAGTTTCTTCAGCTCTTCTCCTTCGATAGGCTGATTAGCTGCTCGGGCCTCTTCAGAAACATAGAGAACGGAGTTCTTGATACCAAGATTGACCAAGAATGTATTCAGCTGAACATCGTCTTGCAGATAGATCTTGATATCCCTGCCTTTGTCTTTCTTGGTAACAACGCCGTTATCACCGTCCTCACCGCTCTCATCCTCGTCAGCTCCCTTAGGAATTTCAACGCCGCTGAGTTTGCTTGGAGGCAATGTGACTTTGTAAAGAGGAGGCTGTGCAATGAAAATATGACCCTGCTCAATCAGTTGCGGAACTTGTCTGTAGAACAACGTTAAAAGAAGCGTTCTAATGTGTGCACCGTCAACGTCCGCATCGGTCATGATAATGACGCGGTTGTAGCGAAGATTGTTGATGTTGAAATCTTCACCGATACCGGTTCCTAAAGCAGTAATCAGCGTTGTAATCTGCTCGCTGCTGAGAAGCTTCTCTAAACGGGCTTTCTCAACGTTTAAGACTTTGCCTCGAAGCGGAAGAATCGCTTGGAATCTTCTGTCTCGTCCTTGTTTGGCGGAGCCGCCGGCGGAGTCTCCCTCCACCAGGAACACTTCACAGAGCGCACGATCACGTTCGGAGCAGTCTGCTAACTTGCCCGGAAGACCTGCAGTATTTAGGAGGCCTTTACGGCGTGTGTTTTCTCTGGCTTTTCTTGCAGCATCGCGGGCGCGTCCGGCGTCAATAATCTTCTGACAGATAATCTTGGCGTCTTTCGGATTTTCTTGAAGGAAGCTTTCTAAACCGGCTCTGACAATTTGTTCAACTGCCGGCCTAGCCTCTGAAGAAACAAGCTTGTCTTTTGTCTGAGAGCTGAACTTCGGCTCAGGCATCTTGACGGACAATACACAAGTCAGACCTTCACGAGTGTCTTCACCGGAGAGCTCGATCTTGTCCTTCTCTTTCTTATTCGGATTCATCTCGTTGATGTAGTTCTTCAAAACGCTTGTCATCGCGCTTCTCAAACCATTAACGTGAGTTCCGCCGTCTTTCTGAGGAATGTTGTTGGTGTAAGCCAAGAAATTCTCAGAATAGCTGTCTGTCCACTGCATGGAGACTTCTACATTAATGATCTCGCCGGGATTAATTTCGATGGACTTGTTGATGTAGAAGATGTTGTCATGAATCTTGGTCTTGCCTTGGTTGATAAATTCAACAAAGCCTTGAACACCTCCGGCGTATTGGAAAATTTCATCTTTTCCTGTTCTCATATCAGCAAGATGAATCTTTACGCCGTTATTTAAGAAAGAAAGCTCTCTCAGACGGGTAGAAAGTGTTTCATAAGAGAATTCAACTTTTCCGAATATCTCTGCGTCGGGTAAGAAGCAGACTTCCGTTCCTCTTCTTTCGGTTTCTCCGGAAGTGTGCATCGGAGAAACTTCAACTTCTCCGTTAGCAGTTTGAACTTTTTCAATCAAGCGGTCTTGAAGAACGCCTCTCTTAAAGTCTAAATAACGTTCTTTCCCTTCTCTGCGGACAATTAGGCGAAGCCAGGTGGACAGTGCGTTTACGCAGGAGACGCCGACACCGTGAAGACCGCCGGAGACTTTGTAGCTGTTTTGATTGAACTTACCGCCGGCATGTAGCTCGGTTAAAGCAATTTCCGCAGCACTTCTCTTCGGTTCATGCTTGTCGTCGAGTTTTACATCCGTAGGAATGCCGCGCCCGTTGTCTACGACAGAAATAGAATTGTCAGAATTAATTGTCACGTTGACGGAATCAGCAAAACCTGCCAAGGCCTCGTCAATGGAGTTGTCCACAACCTCGAAGACTAAGTGGTGCAGACCGGTACCATCCGAAGTATCTCCAATGTACATACCCGGTCTTTTTCTGACCGCTTCTAAGCCCTCTAAAACCTGAATGGAATCACTTCCATAGGCCTCAGCTGAGTTTGTTTGTTCTACGTCGCTCATTACTACTTTACCTACTTACTGAATTTATTTTTGCTGCATTAGATCCTGACGGGCATGACGACAAACTTGAAGTTTTCGCTGTCAGGAACGCGAACCAACCCTGAGCTGAGAGGTCCGCTTAAAGAGAATCTGATCTTTTCTGTCTTGACTACTGCCAACATATCAAGGAGATAGGAAATATTGAAGATAATTTCCATTGGCTCGCCTTTGTAGTCGATTTCAATTTCGTCGATGGCTTCTTCCATATCGGCATTAGTGGTAGCAAGGACCAGACGATTTTCGGAGAGAGTCCAGCGGACATTTCTAACCTTGTCCATAGAAAGAATTGCCACTCTCTGCAATGTCTTAATCAACTGTTCTCTGTCAACCATGAATTCTTTATCGTTCTTAGTCGGGATAACACGTTCGTAATCCGGATATTTACCTTCAATTAGTTTGGAAAGAATATCAATATTGGCAAAATGAACTTTAATCTGTTTTTCGGAAATGCTGATTTTGAGCATTTCTTCTGTATCAGGAATCAAACGGAGAAGCTCTCTTGCTGTTTTCTTCGGAAGAATAGCTTCGCATTTTCCAGCAAACGGCTCATCCAATTCGTTTTGGAACAAAGAGAGTCTGTGACCGTCTGTACCAACTGTTCGTACGATATTGTTTTCAGCAGAAACATAGACGCCGTTTAAGAAATAGCGGACATTGTTGACTGCGGCGGCAAACTGAACCATAGCCAGCATGTTTTTAAACTTCATGCATGGCATAGAGAAGGAATACTGGAATTCCATCTGCTCTTTCATAATCGGATACTGATCAGCATCGATAGTCTGCAGATCAAATTTGGTTCTTCCGGATTTGATAATGACGTGATTATCAGAGTAGAAGATGGAGACTTCTGCGTCATCGGCGATAGTAGAGAGAATGCCGCAGAGTTTGGCTGCAGAAACGGTAGTGGCAAAATCCTCGTCGCCCACACCGATGGCTGCATCCGACGTTACTTCAATCTGTTCATCCGAACCGGTGAAGGTGACCTTCTGTCCTGTTTTGCGAATCAAAATATTTGCCAGGATTGGAATGGTATTTTTCTTCTCTACTGCTCCGCTGACTGCCATAATCGGTTTGGCGACTTCAGCTTTAAAACCCTTGATAATCAAATTGTCTGCCATTTCTAATTTCCTTTAATAGTATTTTTTACGCCCAGTTCTTCAAGGACTGCTCAATGAGATGGAGAGTATGGTTCAGCTCCGGATCAGCAGCTCTTTCTTTAGATATTTTCCTCACGGCATTCAATACCGTAGTGTGGTCTCTGCCTCCGAAGGAACTACCGATATCCATAAGAGATTTTTGAGTCAATTCCTTGGCTAAGTACATAGCAATCATTCTGGGTTTGACAATGCTCGCCTTTCTGGAGGATGAATACATATCAGCAATCTTGATGTTGAAATGCTGAGCCGTTTCTTTTTGAATGTTTTCCAGAGAGATCGGACCGGTAGATGTCATACCGCGAAGAGCACGTGTAGCAAGTTCAACAGTGATTGGAGCGTTGTAAACCTTTGCATTCATGATGACGGTATTAAGCGCGCCTTCGAGTTCTCGAATGTTGGTATTCATTCGTCTGGCAATGTAATAAGCTACATCTTCAGGAAGTTCCAGTCCTTGCTGTTTTGCCTTTTCAAACAAGATGGCCGCTCTCAGTTCAAACTCAGCCGGTTCAATACCGACGGATAAGCCTTTTGTCAGTCTTGAAATCAGTCGGTCGTCAAAGTCGGAAAGCTGACGTGCGTAAGTATCGCAAGTCATGATGATCTGCTTATTGTTTGGCAGAAGAGTTTCGAAAATACCGAATAAGTGATTCTGGGTACCGCCTTTCTTGGCCAACAGCTGCACATCGTCCATCAGCAGAACGTCTAAAGTTCTGTAGGTTTCATCGAACTTCTTAATCTTGGCATCGGAAAAAGTGCCTCCGCTGGAGAGATCAACGACCTCTCTAACGAAAACATCAGCAGAAACACAGCGGATCTTTGCCTTAGGATTGTTTTCTAAAATCCTGCGTCCGATTGCATGCATCAGATGGGTTTTGCCTAAGCCGACCCCGCCGTAAATGAAAAATGGATTGAATTGAGTACCCGGCTGGGAGCTCACAATCTCAGCACTGCTTCTGGCAACTTCGTTAGCTTTACCTGTAACGAATGTATCAAAGGTTAGTCCGCGGTGAAGTCCGCACTGTTCTGCCAGCTGGTCGATCGAAATTTCAGGTTTAACTTCCTCACCCGGTGGATCGAACAAAGGAAGTTCGATTTCTGTCGGAATGATCGGATTGACAGTCTGCGCAACCAAAAATTTTATGGTTATAGGTTGTCCCGCAACTTGAGAAGCAAGAGACTGGAGACGGTCTGCCCAGTTTTTTCTCAAATACTGAAGATGAGGCTGAGAGGGTACAGTCAGAGTGAGCTTACCTTCCGCTTCTTCAGGGGACTGGTGATAATCAATCTTCTTAAACCAGGTCGCATAAATGTCAGACGAGACATTTCCCCGAAGCTCTGTTAAAACTTTTTCCCAAATATTCTTCATTTACAAAGGGTTATAAAAGAAAATAAATAATCCGGATCAGAATAAAGACAATCCCGGACAATCCGACATTTTACCTTTATTTGAACGCTTCTTCTTGTACTTAAAGAGGTAGACCTCGCGGATTGTCAGGAAAATTTATTGCTGTAGCGCAACAGGAATCTGCCTTGAGACAAGCCGAGAAAAAATCGTAAGAAATTTTGAGTGCAGAAGACTCGTATTTACAGGCCTACCCATATGTTTTTACCCAGCGCTCTAAGCTCATTTATGAAGCGCAATTGCTAGAGGAGAAATTTAGATATTTTGATTTTAAATTCAATAGTATTTTGTTGTAACAATTTCTTTTAAGGAGAAATTTGACACCGACTACCCAATTGGAGCTTATAATACTGAACTTTTATTTTACGACACCTGTCTCTTATGCACAGGTAATTGATTTTTGAGTTTAACGCAACTAAGCAAACTCATTTAAAGGATTTTGAGATGGCAACAAAACGTACATACCAACCTTCTAAAGTTAAACGTGCTCGTACACACGGCTTCTTGGTTCGCAGCAGAACACGTCACGGCCGCAAGGTTTTAGCTGCACGCCGTCGTAAAGGACGTCACGTTTTAGCTCTCTAATTTTGCTGGAGATGACGAAGCTGAAAGATTCGTCGCTAGGGCCTGAGAAAAGGATAAAAAGTTCCTCAGAATTTTTAAGAATTCTACAGGCTAGATTTCCTGAAGCCACAAAGTGCTACTCTGAGTGGTTTGAGGCGAAAGCCCTATTTAAATCCGAGCATGCTCGGGTTAGGTACGGCTTTACTGTAGGAAAAAAATTTGCTGTTCGCTCAGTAGATAGGAATCTTGTTAAGAGACTGTTGAGAGAGTCGGCCAGAAGTAATTCAGCTGCTTTTGAGGCGTTGGCTGAAGAGAAAAAGGTCGGCTTGGACATCAACTTGAGATTGAAGAAAAAATACGTTTTTCCGGCTCAATCTTTGAAGTCTCTTAAACAAGAAATTCGTGCTGATGCAGATCTTTTAATGAAGAACCTGTACGACAAAGTGACTCAGTGTTGCAAAGGCGGGTCGTAATGCTTAAGACCATCCTTATTGCCGCAGTGAAGTCCTACAGGTTCCTTTTCTCACCCTGGGTTGGGCATAACTGTAAGTTTCTGCCTACCTGTTCTCAATACTCACTGACAGCTCTGGAAAAATATGGAGCAATCAAAGGTACTTATCTGACGGTCTGCCGTTTGCTTCGGTGTAGTCCTTTTACTAAGGGCGGCATTGATGAAGTGCCCGAAAAATTTAAATGGAATTGCTGGTGTAACGATTGCACATCCGGCAAAAATAATCCCTCGTTCTTGCAATCAACTATAGAGCAATCCAATCATGGGAAGTGACATTCAAAGAGCCCTCTTATGGATTTTATTCGGCTTGTCTGCGTTCATGCTTTATGACCGTTGGCAGGTCTATAACGGACATCCATCATTAATTGGAGCGGACACTGAACAGACTGCTCCAGCTAATACTGCCTCTAATGCTTCTGTAACTCCGCCGACTGCAACCGGTTCCGGCGTGGTCCCTCAGGAAGCAGCTCCAGCTGTTAAGAAAGCAGATCTGATTACCGTCGAGACAGATTTAGTGAAGTTGTCTATCGATCCTAACGGGGCCGTTATTGCTGGTTCTCAACTCTTAAAAGAAAAGCAGCAGGTACCTTGGACTGATGTCGGCTTGGTCGGAATGATTCTTGGCAATAAGCCTGAACCGGCCAAAGATGTCGAGCTCTTTACTGATAAGGGCAAAAAGATTTATGTTGCCCAGACAGGGTTGATTGGCGGTGCCTTCCCTACTCACAAGACAGAGTTCAAATTAGTTCCCGGTCCTTTGAAGTTGGAAGATGGTAAGAACACTCTTGAAGTTAAATTCGAAGGTGAAGCAGGCGGAGTAAAAGTTGTTAAGACCTATACTTTCGAGCGCAACCACTATGGCATCAAGGTTTCTCATCAAGTATTCAATAATACCGGTCATGAAATCAAACCTTCCGTTTATTACCAGTTGACTAGAGACGGTGATAAACCTGAAGGTGAAAGCACTATGGTCAATGCTTACACCGGTACAGCTGTTTACACGGAAAAAGAAAAATTCCAGAAAGTTTCCTTTGGTGACATAGCTGACGGCGACAGAGATTACCAAGTTAACGCTGACAACGGTTGGATTGGAATTATTCAGCACTACTTCGTTTCCGCTTGGGTTCCGACTCAAGGTGTAAACAGAGAGAACTACACGCGTAAGTTGGCTGATAACCTCTACTCTATCGGTTCTATTGCTGAAATGAATGCAATTGCTCCGGGAGCAAATGCAACTGCCGAAGCAGTTCTTTATTCCGGTCCGCAGGATCAGGAACGTTTGGAACAAATCGCTCCGGGACTTTCCTTGGTTGTCGACTATGGATGGCTTACATTCCTAGCCAAGCCGATCTACTGGCTCCTTTCCTTCCTCCACTCTATCGTTGGAAACTGGGGCTGGGCTATCGTACTCTTGACATGTATCGTTAAAGCAATTCTTTACCCGCTTTCTTTGGCAGGCTACCGTTCTATGGCCAAGATGAAAGATCTTGCTCCAAGAATGAAAGCTTTGAAAGAAAAATATGGAGACGACAAACAACGCCTTAACATGGCCATGATGGAAATGTATAAGACCGAGAAGATCAATCCGGTCGGCGGATGTCTTCCTATTCTTCTTCAATTGCCGGTTTTCTTGGCCTTGTACTGGGTACTTTTGGCTTCCGTTGAGTTAAGAGACGCTCCTTGGATTCTTTGGGTAACAGACTTAGCTGCTCCGGATCCATGGTTCATTCTTCCTGTTCTGATGATCATTTCTATGGTTATTCAGTTCAAACTTAACCCGACTCCTCCGGATCCAATGCAAGCAAAAATGATGGCCTTCATGCCGTTCATCTTCGGTGCAATGTTCATCTTCTTTGCTTCCGGTTTGGTTCTTTACTGGCTTGTCAACAACATTCTCTCTATTGTTCAGCAATATGCGGTAAACAAGCAGATTGAAAGAGACAGGCTAAAAAGGCAATCAAACTAGCCATTAAATAAAAACCTATTCCCGCTCCAAGAGCGGGAATATTTTGGTTCTGATGATTTACCCCTCTTTTACGAGGGGTTTGCTTTTTTTATTTGCTCACAAAACTCATTGAAAATCAAGTATTTTTTCTTTCGCATATTGAGTTCGCGCACTCGTATCTTTCTTGGTTCAACCTTTAGAATGTCGTCAGTTTAAAAATTAAATTACTGATGAATACCGCCTATCTTGTTTTTGTTTTAGGAATGCTTTCGGCCTTTGGGCCATTTGTCATCGATATGTATTTACCGGCACTGCCGGAGATGACACAAGTATTTGATTGTTCCACAGCTTCTGTTCAGCTTGGCCTTACCTTTTGTATGGTCGGTTTAGCCGTTGGCCAGCTCTTTTTAGGACCTATGAGCGATAAGTACGGCCGCAAGCCTGTGCTCTACCTTTCTCTGTTGCTATACATTGCCGCTACGCTACTTTGCTGTCTTTCTGAAGGTATTGAATTCTTTACTTTTGCTAGATTCCTCCAGGGTCTTGGAGGTTCGGGTGCTATCGTCTACTCCCGCTCGTGTCCGACCGATCTTTACTCCGGTAGACAATTAGCCAAAATGATCGCGATTGTTGGCGCGGTTAACGGTATCGCACCGGTCGCAGCACCTGTCATTGGCGGTTTTTGCGCAAAATTCATAGGATGGAGAGGAATTTTTTATGTCTTGCTCGGAATCTGCATTGTCATTACCGCAATGGTGATCCCTGTTAAAGAAACGCTGCCAAAATCAAAAAGAATTCAAGGTTCACTCCTCACTTCTTTTAAAGGTTTTCTCTCGGTGTATGAGGCCCCCGGCTTCGGGATTTATAGCACCGTATTCGGTCTCTCAATGGCAGCTCTTTTTGCTTATATTTCCTCTACTCCTTTTATCCTTCAGGACTTTTTCGGTGTATCTCAACTGACTTTTTCGCTTATCTTCGCGCTCAACGCCGTAGGAATTGCCATTGGAGCGATGCTTGCACTAAAAGTCTCTACTACACAAAAGGCAAGTTTTATCGGAAGCCTTATCGGTTTTCTTTGTGCTGCCGCCGGCCTCTGTATCTGCTACTTCTACCAAGATATATACATCTATGAGGCTTCTGTCTTTTTAATGCTCTTTTTCTGCGGTTTTATTTTTACGGGAGCGACAGCCACTGCGATGAATGCCGGACGTAAATACGCAGGAGCTGCTTCTGCCGTGATCGGTGCTGTGGGATTTATTTTCGGAGGACTTGTTTCTCCGATTGTGAGCTGGGGAACTATCCTTTTCACGAGCTTCATTATCTGCACTATTGCTTTGGGATTAAGCACATTGCTTCTGCTTGTAGGCGGTGAAAAAAAACACGGTGTGCCTGTTTCAACAGCTAAAACGCAATAAAAGCCGAGTTCATGTGCTTTGTTTGAACACGGCCTTTTGAGCATCTTATAAAAACGAAAGCCGAGATCCTAAGAGGATCTCAGCCTTCGTTTCCCAAGGAGAAAAACTAATTATTCAACCTTAACTGCAACAGTTTCCGGATCAAGATTCTTTAAGAATTCGACAGAGTTATTGACGTCATCTGTAAAGATTCTGTCTTCGCTGACAAAAGGTACAACCTTGCGGTATTGAGTCAAGAGTTTTTGTGTACCTTCACCTAACTTATAACCTTGCTCTTTCTGACGCATTTCAGCACCTTGCAAGTGATGCATCAATTCAAAAGCAAAGATTTCGTAGCCGACGTTTGTCATCTGGCGAAGTCTATCGGCAGTTTGAGCAACGTTATTGAACGTATCGTCGATATAAATGGAAGTCGGAAGTCCGTAGATAGTGACGTTGTTTGTTAAGCCCATGGCTTCGGCATAAAGACCGGAGACAGCCTGAGCAACGTTAGCAAAACAATCTCCGCCTACGTTTTCTTTAGCAACCAAGTACTTCTTCATCTTGGTTCTCTTATCATCAACGATTTGAACCATACGCCATGCGGAGTTATGCAAAACGTGAGCCATGGCTTTGGTCAAAGCTTCAACTTCAAGAGCCATTTGAGTGTAGTCGAAGTTAGCAACGGAGTTGATGTAGCGGCCTTTGTCATCGATGGCAAGAAGTTTTACAGCAGGAAGCTGGCTGTACCAAAGATCGTTTCTGCCGTTAATAGCAATAGCTGGGTTGGTGGAGCTGTGGTTCAAAGATGTGTTGACAATGTCTTTGAGGTTATCCAAGGCGCGTTCGGCAGCAGCTAGTGTCCATTGTGCACTTCTGAAAGAGAGCGGATCCTGAAGCTCGCGCTTGTCGTTTACGTCCCAAAGGTAGGAGCCTTTGAGCTGGGCAAGAATACTTTCCGAGACTTCATGGGCTTTCGGCCAACCTTTGGTTTCAATTGAGTGCCAAAGGAATGGAGAGACGTTTCCGTTCAAAGCATCTAAGCCGGCAGCTACGATTGCTGGGGACATCTTCAAAAGATGTTCTGCTCTCTTTAAAGAGTCAATCACAATGGCTTCGGAGACGTTGCCGTTGGACAAAATGGCAATACCGTCAAGACCGAACGGTTCGTATTTTTTCATGCCGATAATCTTATGAACTTCTTTTGAAGGCATGCGCTGACCATTGTAAATTACGTCCCACTCTTCCTGAAGAGCCAACCCGATGTGTGTAGGCCAGTTCAAGTCATTGACACCTTGAGAGCCGCGGCTGGGAATAAGCGGATAGACATCATTGTTGATGTAATTCATGTATGCATTCGCGGCCTCTTTTGTCATACCGGTGATGCCGGAAGCCATCTGGTTCAAGCGAATGATCATGCTCATTTTTACCAGACGGTTATCAAGCCATGGTTTGAGACCGGCAGCTTGAATTCTCATCTGACGTTCATTGAATTTAATAGAAGCAGAACGGTTCGGTTCTTTTTCTACGTCGCCGGTAACGACTTTCTGGTGTTTTAAGTCCCCGAAGTTAACAGAAACGCCATAAACGGAAATGCCGTTCTTTGTTGCATCCAGAATGGCCTGGTAGGACTTGTTGATGCGATCCCAGCCTTCCGGCGAAATTGTGACTTTCTCTCCGGGTTTTGACATTTCCCATAGAGTGTCAACGGTAAGGTCATTACCGGTTAGGACGTGCGTTGCGGCCCAGGTAGGAAAAGCAACAAGAACGCCTAAAGCTAAAAAGGACATTTTTAAGGTGCGCAGCTTCATTAGTTTCTCCATTGAAGATGAATATTGAGGTGGTTCGTAAAAGTTAGAGCTGATCAGTGAGGCGGAGAGCTCCAGGGAAGGCTCGAACCTTAGCCTTCAAATTTAATAAATATACCGTCCAGACGGTTTAGCAATAAAGTTAAAAAAAACTAAATTCCCACAATTTCAAATTTAGAGCTTAAAAGGCGTTCTGTTGTTTTCTTGATTCGGGAGGAACTGGCCTATCTATTTGATAGGGAGTTTTTTGAACTTGTTCTCTGTCCTCCCGATTCTATTTATTAATCTAGTTGGCGCCGAAGGATTTCAGGAATTGGACGCCGTTGTTTACATCGGGTGTAAAGACTCGGTCTTTATCGACAAAAGGAACGGCTTTACGATAGGACTGAAGGAATGCTCCGGTGCCCTCTCCCATCTTCTTGCCTTCTTCTTTTCTCATGTCCATGGCTTGAGCGTTGTGAAGCATCTCGTAAGAGTAGATATCGTAGCCTACGTCGACGGCTTTGGAGAGACGATCAGCAGTGAGATTGACGTTAGAGAATGTCTCTTCAATTCCGATTGATGTTGGTACACCGTATCCCAGGACACTATTAGTTAAACCCATGGCTTCCGCATAGAGGCCGGACATTGATTGAGCGATATTGGCAAAGCCGTCGCCGCCTTTATTCTGATTAGCAACCAAATAGGTTGGCAGTCCAGTTCTATGGTTGTCGACTAACTGAGTAGTTCTCCAAGCTGAAGTATGCATAACCTGAACCAATGCTTTAGTTAACGATTCAAGCTGGAGAGCAAGCTGAGTGTTGTCAAAATTAGCGCAGGAATTTACAAACACGTTGGGTTTCCCGGCTCTCATTTCATCAAGAACTTCAGCCTTGCTGTACCAAAGATCATTTTTTGCTTCGGTGTTGACGATTGGGTTATCGGTTGTATGATTGATTGCCGAATTCAGAAGATCCTTAGCCTGACGCAGTTCTTCCTGAGCAGCTGCGAGAATGTAGCCGGCGGATCTAAAGCTCAAAGGATCCTGAAGATAACGCTTGCTGTCTTTCTGCCAGAGATAAGATCCTTTAAGGTTAGCTAGAACGGCTTCGGCTGCTTCATGTCCTTGAGGCCAGCCTTTGGTTTCGACGGTATGCCAAAGGTACGGAGAAACGTTGCCGTTTAAAGCTTCCAAGCTTGTAGCAATCATGACCGGGCTAAGTTTGACCAGATAGTGTTCAGCTTTTTTAACGGATGCAACAGATTGGGCTTCTGCCACATTACTGTTGGAGAGAATGGAAATACCGTCCATACCGAAAGGATGGTAATCGGCTAACTTAAGTTCTTTGCGAACCTGTGCAGCCGGAACTCTCTTGCCCTTGTAGTTAACGTCCCATTCGCCCATCAGAGCTAAGCCGATATGGGTTGCCATGCTCAGGTCATTAGCGCCTTCCGATCCTCTTGAAGGAATAAGAGGATTGACGTCATTGTTAATGTATTCCATGTAAGCTTTTGCGGCCGCTTCGCTCATGCCGGTAAAACCTGCTGCCATTTGATTGACACGGATAACCATTGCCATTTTAGAGACGCGGTCATCGAAAAATGGTTCCATTCCAGCAGCCTGGATTCTCATCTGACGTTCATTAAACTTAATAGACGCAGAGCGATTTGGTTCGTCCTCGACAGTGGCTCCGGCTACTTTTTTCTCTTTAAGAGCGCCATAGTTGACTGTTAAACCGTAGATGTCTCTTCCGTCTGTTGCGGCATCAATCGGAGCTTTATAGGAGGCTTTAATACGTTTCCAGCCGTCTTCAGAAACCGATACAGTCTCTCCCGGTTTAGAAATTTCCCAAAGTTCATCGACGGTCAATGTTTTTCCGTCAAGAACATGCATAGCTGCAAATGCAGGAGCTGTAAGCATAAAACCGAATGCTAATGGAAGAATATGCTTGAAATTCATGATGTTCTCCTTGGTTCAATCTAGTTGTGTATTCAAGTTGTTTAGCGGAAATTTTGCCATTCGACCTTGTGACAATTGCTGCAAAGGTCTTTACTCTGTTTATGCTCTGAGTGGCATACAGAGCACTCTACGGTATCCCCATAGTGTGCAGACTGATGAGGCTTTTTACCCTGGGGATTGTCCTTTGTTTGGATGTTTTCCATCGGACCGTGGCACGCAATGCATTGTGTGCTCGCCGGCTTTGTGAACGATTCTTGGCTGCCGTGACATGTAGCGCATTGCATCTGTGCAGCCATTTTGTGCTTCATGGGCATTCCGGCTAAGTTCTCGGCAAATGCAGCGTTCATTCCCATACAAGCGAAAACAGTAAGTGCAAAAAGAATTTTTCTCATTTTTTTACTCCTTTGCTCCGACGAGCGCGGCAGCATTTTTTCCGGCTTCAAGGCCAAAGACTAAACAATCTACTGAAGAGCAGCCTCCGAGGCGATCCATCCCATGAACGCCGCCTGTAACTTCGCCTGCAGCATACAAACCGGGAATCGGTTTTAATGTTTCAACGGAAATGACCTCGGCTTTCGGCGTAATTGCAATACCGCCCATGCAGTAATGAAGTTTCGGTGTGAGTCTCATTGAGTAGAACGGAGCTTCAAGCTTCTGTTTCACATCCAGAGGCTTTTCAAACGGATCTTTTCTCTTGCCGGCAACAATTTCGTTGTACTCTGCAATTTGCTGTTTTAATGCAGCCAGAGGGATTCCGTAGTCTTTTGCCAAGTCTTCAACAGTGGCGTGTCTAAAGACGCAGCCGTCACGGTAAGCAGCCTTAAATCCTTCGGCATGCTCAGTGGTCTTCTCAGAGCAGAATGCGATCGGATAATTGATTTTGTCTTTTTCGCTTTCACCTAAAACCTTGAGTTCGGCTTCAGCTCTGGTTCTGCGGTCGGCAAGCTCGTTCATGTAACGGCGGCCGGTTTTCGGATTAATAGAAATGCCTTCGGCAAATGCATAATCGGCAAAGAAGCTTCCCGGACCGGCACCCTTTTCATCAGGAGAAGCCCATGGGCCGAGCTGATACATGTCAAGCATTGTTGGAAGTGCTCCGGCTTTTAATAAACCTCGCAGCATCTCAGCGGTAGCACCCGGCTGAGAAGTACATTCCAAAAGTGCATAGGCGGGCATTGTTGTCTTAATAAAGTCATTGTCCAGGCCCCATCCCCCTGTACATACGACAACAGCACTGCGTGTGCCGATACGGGCAGTTTTGGCGGACGTTCCGTCGTTCCAGTTGTAGCCGACATTGCACTGTACGCCTTTAACCTTACCATCTGAAAGTACAAGTTCGGTTACCTGAGTTCGATTTTGGAATTTAACGCCGTGTGCTTTGAGCCATTTATGAATTGGAATTACGATGCCGCCGCCGGAAGCAGCTTCCGGGACCAAGGCGCGAGGAGCGCTGTGACCGCCTAAACGAATAACTTTATCTTTAAGCTGAACCCCGCATTCATCGAGCATGGCACAAACACCGGGAGCGTCAGATGCAAACTTACGAGCTAATTCCGGATGGTTAAAGCCTCTTCCTGCTTTATACATATCTGCCATCATCATTTCGACAGAGTCCTTAATTCCTTTTGATTTTTGTTTAGGACTCAACGGCAGAGACATAAGGCCTCCGCAAAGGCAGGAATTACCGCCGAAAGCTTCCATCTTTTCAAGAATTAAGATGTCTTTTAATCCGGCTTTTACTGCTGAGTAAGCGGTGGCCAATCCGGCAAATCCGCTGCCGACAATAACGATGTCATGGATCTCATCAAAACCATTTACTTCAGCTGCGTTAGAGGGACCGGAGAAAGCAGCGGCTAAACCGCCTGCAACGAACCCTTGAAGCAAACTGCGCCTTTTCACTAAATTTGAGTTATTCATGTTTTCTCCTTACTATACCGTCTGGACGGTTAATATATTAGGACGCAAAAAGATTGTTTGAAATTGGTAATTACACTTAGGTTAAAATTCAAATACTTAGTTGAGAAGCATTATTAGAATGGGTTTTAAGAATGAATCAAAAAAATGAGAAAACCGCTAAGAGGAGTGCGGCTGAAACAAAAAAAATAATTCTTGCTGCAGCCAGAAAAATTGCCGTTAAAGACGGCGTAGCACAGCTTACTATTGAGGCCGTAGCCAAACAGGCCGGAGTCAGCAAAGGCGGTGTGCTCTATCACTATCCGAGCAAGAAAAAACTGATTATGGCCTTAATGGATCAATATGTGGCCCACTTAAATCAGGAATTAGAAACGGCTCTTGAGAAAAACCAAGACAAGCCATATGCTCTTGTCCATGCTTTCATAGATTGGTTTAAGAGAAGAGATGGTATTGCGCCTGAAAATCGAGACTGGGGCGCCGCGATTTTTACAGTTCAGTCTTTTGATATGTCTTTGATGGAGCCGCTGCATCAGTGGTATCGAAATCTTTTCCAAAAAATCCGTGAATCTGTGGAAGATAACGCTAAAACCACATTGGGAGTGATCGCTCTAGAGGGCTTTTTTATGCTCTCTCTATACAACTTAGACTATTCCACTCCGGAAGAAAGAGAAAAAGTGCTAGGACTAATTAAAGAATTATTGCGTCAGTAAAGCGCATTTGTTAGATGCCGTTTTTGAAGTCAGTATAGGAGCTGAAAAACCAGACGTTTACTTGAGAAGGACGTTTCAAAAAATACCTTGAAAGAGTGGAACGCTTATTTGAGAAATTTGCGGCACATTAATTTGATAAATGACAGCGTGTGTAGGCTCTTCTTAGTTTCTGCCTGGAAACGTAGAGAGCCTTTAAATAAGGATCATTTCTCAGAAGTCAGGCTCAGAATTGACAAATGTTAATTTCGGAAGCTGAGAATTAAGACAGAGAACTCTACAGAGCATCGAGAAAGGAATTATCTTTGTTTACGTTTAGAGAAATAGACCAATAAAAGAAGAGGCCAAAGCCAAGTACTGATAACCCATAAAAAGAAGAATCTTGACGTGGTCTTTTCGGGTGCCTTTTTGCTGACGTAACCAATCGCAAACGCACCTGCAACCACCCATGCGAGGATTAAAATATAAACTGTTGATCTTGCTTGATAAGTATCACCGAATATAGAACCAAAAAAGGCTGCGACAGGAATGGCCAACAAAACAGCGGTTGCGCCACCTATTAAGTTAGAGCCTATTTGGTTATTTTGTTTTAGAGACATAGCTAGCCCGAAAATTTATGAATGATAATTTTAACGACCCTATCGTAGCTTTGGCTACCGGGACAGGTAATTCAGGAATAGGAATCATCCGCCTTTCCGGTAAAGACGAGATAATCCAAGAAATAGCAAAATTAGTTTTGCCTAAGTTCAAGCCTGAAAATAGAAAGGCTCAGTTGCTCTCTTTTGTTGATCAAAATCAAGAACAAGTCGACAAAGTCATCACTCTCTATTTCAAGGCGCCAAATTCATACACAGGGGAAACAGTCCTTGAAGTCCAGTCTCATGGTGGACAAGTTCTTCTTACGTGGATTCTTGAGATTCTTTTAGAAGTTGGCAAGAAGTATTCGTTGAGATTGGCAGAGCCAGGAGAATTTACTGAGAGAGCGTTTTTGAACGGGAAAATGGATTTAGTCCAAGCCGAAGCTGTTGCTGATTTGATTGATGCCAGCTCGAGAAATGCTGTGCGTGCGGCCTCCCTCTCCTTAAAAGGCGAATTTTCTAAATATGTTCATGAAGTCTCGGAATTGCTTATTCGTCTTCGTATTGAAGTTGAAGCAATTCTCGATTTTCCTGAAGAGGAAATCGATTTTATTACTGAGTACAACTGCAAAGAAAGACTTGAAGAAATTATCCGAGATATCAAACAAACCTTAGAAATTGCACAGCAAGGAGAAACTCTTCGAGATGGTTTTAAAGTTGCTCTAGTTGGTCAGACAAATGCCGGCAAATCCAGTATTTTGAACCGACTGGCCGGAGATGAAATTGCCATTGTGTCCGATGTTGCCGGAACAACTAGAGATAAAATTCAAACTTTGATACATCTGAATGGCATTCCTTTCCATATCACCGACACCGCTGGTATTAGAGAAACCTCCGACAAAGTAGAAAAAATCGGTATAGAAAGAGCTAAAAATGAGATTTCTAAGTCCGACATAGTTGTCAGAGTCCTTGATGGAGGCGATCCGGAAAAATCAAAGAATGATGAAAAGATTCTAAGTTTGGTTAAACAATTAACTCACGAAGACATTCCAATACTCACAGTCTTGAATAAGTCTGACCTTCTTTCTGAGGATAGTGTTTCACGTGAAACAGAAATTAAAACGTCTGCTCTGACAGGAGAAGGAATTAATGATCTAAGAAATGCGTTGTTAAAGGCTGCGGGTTGGAAACCTAAAGAATCTGTCTTTATTGCTCGGAAACGTCACCTAGACAGTTTGAATTCTGCCTTAGCTCATCTTGAACTGGCGCAAGAGCTAATTTCTTATAACGACATGAAATTGGAACTGTTTGCGGAGGAGTTGAGATTAGCGAACGATGATTTGGGAAGTATCGTCGGAAAGACAACAAGTGATGATCTTTTAGGGCTTATCTTTAAAGGTTTTTGTATTGGTAAATAAACTTGTTTCACGTGAAACAACATACTAGGAAAGAATAAAAAATGGAGTTTTATCCGAAAAGCTACGATGTAGTTGTTGTAGGCGGAGGAAATGCAGGTATTGAAGCTGCTGCTGCAAGTGCAAGAATGGGGGCAAAAACTCTTCTTATCACGCATAATTTCGATACTTTAGGTCAACAGTCCTGCAATCCGTCTATCGGTGGAATTGGTAAAAGTCATTTGGTAAGAGAATTGGATGCTTTAGATGGAGTTATGGCTAAAGTCACTGATCTCTCAGGTATTCAGTTCAGGCTGTTGAATGCTTCAAAAGGTGCAGCAGTACGGGCAACTCGTGCCCAGATAGATAGAACGCTATATAAGAATCATATGAGAAAGATTGTGGAAAATATTCCAAATCTTTCACTTATGGAAGCCGCTGTAGACAATGTAATTGTTGAAAATGGAAAAGCTATCGGCGTTATTCTTGATTCACAGATTGCAATCCGCTGCAGAGCCGTCGTTCTGTCAGCCGGAACTTTCTTGAACGGAAAGATATTTGTTGGTTTGTCAGCATATGCTGGCGGCAGAGTCGGGGATCCTTCTGCAATTGCTTTAGGAAATGATTTAATGAGTTTGGGTCTTCCTAAGGGCAGACTTAAAACCGGAACCCCGGCACGTTTGGATGGAAGAACAATCGATTTTTCTAAGTGCACTATTCAATATGGAGATTCTGAACCGACACCGGTATTTTCGTTTTTAGGTTCGGCAGATCAACATCCTGAACAGATTCCCTGTTGGATTACAAATACCAACACAACTACTCATGACATTATTCGAAACGGTTTAGATCGTTCACCGCTCTACACCGGAATCATTGAAGGTATCGGACCCAGATACTGCCCTTCTATTGAAGATAAAATCCATCGTTTTGCCTCCAAAGATTCTCATCATGTATTTTTGGAGCCGGAAGGTTTAAATACTCATGTTTATTATCCGAACGGTATTTCAACCAGTCTTCCTTTTGATGTTCAAATCAAATTTATTCACTCTATTCCGGGACTGGAAAATGTAGAAATTTTGAGACCGGGATACGCTATTGAATATGACTACTATGATCCTCGTTCTCTGAAATCTACTTTAGAAAGTAAAGATATTGAAGGATTATTTATGGCCGGTCAGGTAAACGGCACAACCGGATATGAAGAGGCTGCCGCTCAGGGTATTTTTGCCGGCATCAATGCAGTTCTTTATACACGTGACCAAGAGCCGTTCCATCTAAGACGTGATCAAGCTTATCTAGGAGTGATGGTCGATGATTTGATTACAAAAGGTGTTAATGAGCCTTATAGAATGTTCACTTCTCGAGCTGAATATCGCCTCAGTCTAAGGGAAGATAACGCTGACCAAAGGCTTACGGAAATCGGTTATAAGCTTGGTGTGGTTGGACAAGAAAGATGGGAAGCTTTCTCTAGAAAGATGGATATTCTTCAGAAGGAAGAAGAGAAATTAAAGTCTACTTGGGTCAATCCCGGTGTTATAGAGCCGAATATTGAGAAGGAAATTCTCGGTAAGGAGTTGGTAAAAGAAAGCTTGTTGTATTCCTTATTGAAGCGGCCGGAAATGAATTATTCAAAGCTGACTCAACTTGTCGATAAGGAAGGAAATCCGCTTTTGAAAGATCCGATTCAAGACAAGGAACTTTCTTCTCTTTTGGAAACTCAAGTTAAATATTCCGGATATATTGATCGCCAGCAAGCCGAGGTTCAGAACAATCTGAATAAGATGGAAATCGTTATTCCAAATGATTTCAACTACGACGATGTTAAGGGTTTGTCTTTTGAGATTTGTCAGAAACTTAAAAATGTCAGACCGGAAACTATCGGACAAGCGTTAGCAATTTCCGGGGTGACCCCGGCGGCTATCTCTATTTTGTTGGTCTACTTAAAACGCTACGAGCTGCAGAAAGGTAAAAATGTCAAAGGATCTTAGATCGCTGCTTGAATCAGGATTGTCAGATTTAGGTTTGACGTTTGATGAAGTACAGGTAAAAAAGTTGCTTCAATATTCAGATTTGATTTTGAAGTGGAACAAAACTTATAACTTGACGGCAATCAAGACAA
Source organism: Turicimonas sp. TL08 (assembly GCF_054660695.1). Classification (NCBI taxonomy): domain Bacteria; kingdom Pseudomonadati; phylum Pseudomonadota; class Betaproteobacteria; order Burkholderiales; family Sutterellaceae; genus Turicimonas; species Turicimonas sp. TL08. Next base: position 86,394 of record NZ_BAAGDP010000005.1, on the reverse strand, counting down.
GTGAGGAGGTGATCGTCAAACACCTTCTAGATTCTCTGTCCGTTTGCAAAATTCTTCAAAAATTAGCTGAAAAAGGCAATAAAAAGGTCTTGGATGTCGGATGCGGTGCAGGGCTGCCAAGCCTGCCCTGCTCTATGTTCTCGCCGGATCTGAGCTTTACTTTGGTGGATTCTGTTGGCAAAAAGATTATGTTTGTGACCCAAGTATGCACACTTTTAGGTTTAAAACACGTCTTTCCGAAGCACGAACGTATAGAAGATGAACCCCGGAGTAATAAGTTTTCAGTTATCACATCGCGTGCTTTCACTTCCTTAGAAAATTTTGTTGAGCTCACCAGAGATCTTTTGGAAGAAGATGGAAAATGGTTGGCCTTGAAAGCAAAATTGGAAAAGAGTGAAATTGCTGCAATTCCTGAAGACGTAGAAATTGAAGAAGTCGTAGATTTGAAAGTTCCTTTCCTAAACGAGACACGATGCATTGTAATTCTCAAAAAGAAAAGGCCTTGATTAAATCAGATTTGAGTTAAACAGTATTTATAGAGGAAAGGTTTATGCCGATCCTCTTTCTTTTTGTCCGTCCAGAGAGAGGGTCGTCTCTCTATAGACCAAATCGCGAATCCTTCCTATAGGAGCTGATGGCATTAAAAACAGCCTCCGAGTTCTGACAGCTTATCTTTTTACTGGATTGAAGTATCAAAAATATTCGATGGCTCCTAAAAACTACTTCTGTTTTGAAGAATCATCGGTCGGAGCAAAGAGGTAGGTCGAAATAAATCCTGTCGCGAGGATGAAAACAGCCGAGATAATAATGGACGATATTGAGAAATTAGAAAGAAAATAAGGAAAGAAAAAAGCACTGAGCCCGGAAATAAAACGCGTTACACAAGTAAGAATGCCAATGGCCTGCTCTCTTATTTTTACATCGAATATTTCGTTCGGATACACATAATCTAGAGTTGTCTGGAGCCCGTATGAAGCTGCATAACCAATAAATGCAAAGACGATAATCCATAAAGACACAGAGTCGGCCCAAAGGAGCGGTATAAGACAAAGCGCCATGAGAGCGAAGGTTATTAAGGCTAAAAATTTTCTGGTGAACTTATCGATAATCAAGTAAGAGCAAGAACTTCCGATGAAGAAAAAAATATAAGTAACGCCCAATTGGAAAAAACTTCCGCTTCCTGAAAAACCTAAAGCTTCCATGATAGAAGGACCGAAAAGAAGTATGACGGTCACAGGAATGCATTGACAAGTCCAGAACACACAAAGAAAGCCTAGGTTCAACAAAGATTCTTTAGACCAATGTTCACTTATTGGAGAGGAAAAGTCGTCTCTAGAGCCTTTTTCAGAGGTTTTAGACGTATTGCTGAAATAAGGAAGCCTTGTTAAAAGGACAACCAACGGAATTAAGGCCGGTGCAGCTAAAAGAATTTCCGGCGAAACCGAGAACAAACTAGCAAGCCAGAAAACTAAAATGGCAAAAATTGCGCCCCAATACCAGCTAGACATTAATAGTGTAAGTCCTTTAGCTTTAAAGGTTGTATGGCATTGGCTGGAGAAAAAGACTTGAGAGATTGGGTAGTCGCTGCCGATAAAGAATCCGAACAAGAAGCGAGCAGCCAGCAGATAGAGAAAGCTATCAAAGAAAATTTGAGAAAGAAGCAGAATAAAGACGCCCAAAGGGCTCAAAAAATAAATGTTTTCGGTTTTGAGTTTTTTGCTGCCGGCACTAACCAGAAAAGATCCTGCCATTACTCCGAAAAGGTAACTGGTTCCATAGGCACCTGCGGTCCAAGCGCTTAAATTAAATTGAGGTGCTAAAGAAAGAAGCAGAAATCCGCCGGAAACGGTAAAAAAAGCATCCAAGAAAGGAGTTCCGCTGGCGCCTAAACAAAGAAGATACTGATTCCGCATCGAGACCTCGTCATCAGTAATGGATATTGAGTTTTTTTAGTTTGCTTCTTAATGTATTCGGATGCATTTTTGCAATTTCAGCGGCTCCCCCTGGCCCCGAAATTTTGCCTTTTACGTGATGAAGCAAAGATAAAAAATACTGTCGGACAGTATCTTCATAAGAAGTTGAGGCGCACCCATTATTTCCTTCCTTTGCACGAATTGCAGAAGAATTGAATAAAACTTGCTTAAGTTCAATTTGTGAACTCTGACTGGATAACACTGCTCGTTCTAATGAGTTTTCTAATTCACGGACATTCCCGGGCCAAGCGTAATTGCGAAGGAATTCAATAGAATGCGAAGAAAGTACAGGCTTGATTTTTAATCCGTATTTATCTTTAAGTTTTCCTAAAAACAGCTCTGAAAGAAGCACGGCATCCTCTCCTCTTTCACGAAGCGGTGGTATTGAGATTGGATAAACGTTTAAACGAAACCAAAGATCTTCTCTGAAAGTTCCGTCTTTTACCATCTGCTGAAGATTGCGGTGAGTCGCGGCAACAACACGCACATTAACTTGAATTTCTTTAGTGCCCCCTACTCGGATGATTGTTTTTTGCTGTAAGGTTCTAAGTAAGCGTACTTGCGCACTAGGCGTTAGTTCACCTATTTCATCAAGGAATAAAGTACCGCTATCTGCTTGCTCAAAGAATCCTTTTCTTGTTTGCTTTGCATCAGTGAACGCGCCTTTTTCATAGCCGAATAGTTCTGAGTCAAGAAGATTGTCGGAGATGGCGCCGCAATTAATTTTGACTAGAGGTCCATTGGAGCGGGACGACATAGAGTGAATTAAATCTGCGATTACTTCTTTGCCCGTTCCCGTCTCTCCAAGTACTAAAACGGTGGCCTCTGTGGGTGCAATCTTTTCTATTTGTTCGGCAATGCTCGAAAGTGAAGGAGAATGCTTTAAGAAATTAACGATAGGCTTTCTTTTTTCTATTTCCAGACTCTCTAGCAGCTTGGATTTCTCCTTTCCTAACTGGCTATTTTCTTTAAGAAGAAAGGTGTTCAGCGCATTGCATGTGACTAAAGCCAAAGGATCATGAAGACGTTGGAGAAGTTCGGCTTGTTTTTCGCAGAAGTGATGACCGAATTGGCTGTAGAAGCAAACCACACCTAAATGTTTTTCGTCTTTAAAAAGGTCTAGCATCAAGAAAGACTTAACCTCCGGGATGGCCTGAGATAAGACGTATTGAGTGAAAGGATCATCCGTAATTTCTTGGATACACAGAACTGCGCCTCTTTCTTTTTTTAACTTTTGGAAGAAATAGCTTGGGACTTTGATTGGAGCCGGAAGCGGTTGAATGCCGGCCCTACTAATATGTCCTAGAAAAGAGACGGCTTGCTTGGATCTATCGAAAAAATTAATGAAAACGCCGTCAGCATCAAGTTTCTGATTCAGAACAGTAAAAAGCCGAAAAAGAGATTTTTCCAGACTGAGGCTGGAACAGAGGACTTCAACCAAATGAGATATGTCTTCCATGGTTCTCACTAAATATCGTAATTCACGAAATATCGTAAAAAAATTATACGAAATTTCGTGAATTATTCTGATTAGGATTTCTATCTATCCTGGGAAATATAAATAAAACAATCGGTTAACAGCAATAGATACAATTGGCATAGAGCTTGCAATAAATAATTCAAACCCAATAATCAAGGAGCAAAAATGCAAGCTTTGGAGTCTTCACGAAGAAATTTTATCAAGGCCGGTTTGGCTGCTATCGGTGCTTTAAGTGCCGGAGGAGTCACCGCTCAAGGAAAAGTTAACCATAAATTTGACAAGATTGTTGACGTAATCGTTGTCGGTAGTGGATTTGCAGGATTAGCTGCCGCTCTCGAAGCAGCAGAAAAAGGAGCATCTGTTCTTCTTCTAGAGAAGATGCCGGTTTTTGGGGGTAACTCAGCAATTAACGGCGGTGCTTTCGCCGTGGCCGGTTCTCCTCTTCAAGAGAAAGAAGGCATCAAAGATTCTCCTGAACTAATGCTTCAGGACATGATTAAGTCAGGACGTGGTTTAAGTCATGTGGATTTATTAAAGAACATTGTTTACGGAACACGGCCTGCTTTTGATTTCACGGTTAAATACGGCGTGAAATACAAACCGTTTGTTCAACATTTTGGCGGGCACAGTGTCCCGAGAATTATGCAGACTGTTGAAAGTACAGGCGGCGGTATCACACGTCCGTTAGTCGAAGCAGCCCGTAAACAAGGTGTGGATCTTCACACTAGTGCAGCAATGGAAGACTTTATTCGAGATGAAAACGGTCGGGTAATTGGTTTAGTTGTGAGAGAAAAATTTAATTTTCCGCAAAAAGATTCAGGTCTGGTTCTGAACTATGGTGCAAGAAAAGGGATAGTGATTGCGTCCGGCGGTTTTTCTCAAAATGTTCAGTTTAGAAAGGCTATCGACCCGTCATTAGATGAAAAACTCGAGTCAACTAACCATCCCGGGGCAACCGGAGAATGTCTGATGGCTATGCTTGCATTGGGAGCCATGCCTATCCAGCTAGATCAGATTCAGCTTGGCCCATGGTCTAGTCCCGATGAAAGAGGTTTCGGTCTTGTTTCTCAGTTCAATACTATTGCAGGTTTTCCAAAAGGCATTATGGTTGATCGCCGGACCGGACGTCGGTTTGTTGATGAACTGGCCGATCGCAAGGCTAGATCCGATGCAATCTTGAGTCAAATTGATGAAAACGGAAAGCCTGTGTATCCGATTTGTTTTGTAGATAGTGAAGGCGTCAAATTAGCTCAAACTTTAAAGAACGGATTGAAGTACGGCGTAATTAAGAAATTTGATTCGTTGGAAGAGCTGGCTAAAGCGTATGACATCCCTGCGGATAACTTGATTAAGCAGGTAAATGAATTTAATGAGTATGTTCGAAATGACAAAGATGAGCAGTTCAATCGTCCGTTAGCGCTAGCTGTTGAGATTGCCAAGGCACCTTTCTACGCCGCTCGAGTATGGCCGAAGGTTCATTACTGCATGGGAGGTGTAGCAATCAACAATAAGGCGCAGGTCCTTAGCGTCAGAGATCTTAAACCGATTCCCGGACTTTATGCAGCCGGGGAAGTCACAGGAGGGACACACGGAGCTTCTCGTTTAGGTGGCTGTGCTATTGCTGACGGCCTGGTCACGGGCAGAACCGCAGGTGCACAAGTTGCTGCCGAACCTTCACAGAATCTCAGCTAATCCAAGGAATAGATATGAAAACGATTAAAGCCTTACTCATTGTTTGTTTAACAGTATTAACAGTCTCAGTTTCTGCGCAGCAAATGAAGACGCATCATCAAATAATTAAAGATTGCTCTGTCTGCCATACAAAAGAAAATGCCGTAAAAGGGAACGAATTTGTTAAACCGAACAATGCTTCTTGTCAGTCCTGTCATGGAAGTTATGAGGACCTGGGTAAGTTGGTCCAAAACAAAATTAAGGGAGAACCTAATCCTCATACTAGCGCTCACTATGGTTCTGGAATTGAATGCACGGCTTGCCATAAAGAACATAAGCCCAGCGTTGTTTACTGCAACAACTGTCATGAGTTTAAGTACCAAATGAAATGACCTATAGACAGAAAACCTTGAATAAAATGAAGGACAAGATAATGAAACACTCAATACTTTCAATTATGGTTATGTTGGCGGCAACGGCACAAGCAGGCGTAGTTACTTTGGATGGTCATCATCTGACTCAAGAGCAAGCCTGGTCCATCGCTGAAGGAAAAGATACGGTTGAAATATCTCCCGAAGCTTATGAACGGCTAGAGAGATCTCATCAACTTGTGGAATTAGCTGCTAAAGGTGGCACTCCTGTTTACGGATTAACCGTTGGAGTAGGCCTTAATAAAGACAAGCCTCTTTTTTCGGCCAATGGAGAATTATCTCAAGAGGTTCGAGAAGCCTCCAAGGCATTCAATAGGAATGCTTTGAGAAGCCATTCTGCCGGAATTGGTCCAATGGCTGAAGATGTGATTGCTCGACTGCAGCTGGTTATCCGCCTCAATACATTGTTGGCCGGTCAGACTGGGGCGCAGCCTAAAGTTGCTGAACTGTATCGCGACTTTCTAAATAAAGGGATCACGCCGCAAATTCCAGCTCGAGGATCGGTCGGAGAAGCTGATATTACGCTGTCCTCTCATGTAGGAGCAGTGATGATGGGAGAATGGAAAGCTAAAGTGGATGGAAAAGTTGTTAGCGGGGCTGAAGCTTTGAAACTTAAAGGAGTTTCTCCGCTTGATCCTCAAGGAAAAGATGCGCTGGCAATTCTCTCAACCAATGCAATGGCTGTTGCTCAGGTAATGAAAGCAAGGAAGGATGCAAAGGCCTTAGCTGATTTTTCTCCTGCGTTGTTTGCACTAAGCTTGGAAGGATTAAATGGAAATATTGCGCCTGTATTACCGCAGGCAGTTTCTGTCCATCCTTTTAACGGATTAGAAAAAGAAGCCTCTAGGATAAGAGATGCATTAGACGGCTCATATTTATGGAAGAAGAATGAGGAGCGTGCACTGCAGGATCCGCTTTCTTTCCGAACCTCAGTTTATGTTTTGCGTGAAGTTAATCAAGCACTTAACCATTTAGATGAAGAGCTGCAGGTGCAGTTGAACTCTTCCGATGATAATCCCGGAACAATTTTGAATGCGGATAAGAAATACAGTGAGCAAGACCAAGTAGCCATGTATTTTGTCGAAGGAAAGGATGTAAAAGGGGCAATCGTTCCTACGGCTAATTTTGAACCCTTGCCAGTAGCAATCGCCGCACAAAGACTTGGGATCGCTCTTACGCATCTTAGCCACAACAGTGTCCGGAGAACTATTCATTTGTCGGATGATCATTTTACTGGGCTCACCCGCTTTTTGTCGGATCCGAAAAACAAAGGACACGCATTCGGCGCTATTCAGAAGCCGTTTGTAGCTCTGCATAGTGAGAATCAAACTTTGGCAAATCCTGTTTCTTTCTTGGGAACTCCGGTCGCCGGAGATATTGAAGATACCTTCACAAATCTTCCTTTGGTTGCTGAAAGGTTAGCAAAAATTGCGGATAACACTGCCTATATCTATAGCCTGGAATTGCTCCATGCAGCCCAAGCAGTAGATTTGAGAACTAAGCTGAAAGGACAGTTTGCAATGGGCAAAGATTCACAAGAGTTATATAAGCGGTATCGACAGGCAGTTAAGTATGTCGGTGAAGATCGGATTTTTACTGATGATATAGAGAACGGTAAAAATCTGATTATGAATAACTCAAAATAGAAAGTTATAACAATGAGAGGAGATGTCGAATTAGAGACTCTCCTCTTTCGCATTTGACCGAAGAGTGACTTGTGCTGCCGGTACCGACTGAAAACATATCTGAGGAATTAGAAGATATTTTTTTGAACTATTGTTTAACAATATAGTTTGCAAAGAGACCTGATAACCGGTTAGAAGACACGTAGCGTTTTCTGCATTCTCAGAGGATGAACATCGTCTCCTACCTGCCTAATTGAGTATAAAAGTGAGAAAAACTAAAGGCCTTTTTCATACGTGAAGAGGATAATGTTCTTTGATTCTGCCGTTGTAGAACACCACTGAAGAAAGAATAGTTAAAACTCCGCAGGCAATAAGAATTGAGACGCCTAAAGCAAAGGGCATGCCGGATGTAATTCTGCGGAGGTAAAGGTTGTAGGCCGATATAAACCATTCAATACCGAAGCCGATAAGACTTAATTGCCAAAGCCAGCAAACCGGACGGAAAGGAATAATCAGCAGGATAAGTAAGATAACCGGAACAGCTAGCCAAAAATAACTGCCCCAAAAATATAAATGGGCCGCAAATAGAATTGCTCCCAAAATCGGAAAAATCAGTCGCCACATATCAGTATTTGTTTGTGAGGCCAGAATCACTACCTCTTCCCTTCTTGGTTCTGTCCGGTTTTATTAAAAAGAATTCCCCAAAGTTTAAAGAGGATCTTTGAGGTTTGCAGGAACAAACTCCTTCTTTTGAGAAATGTTACTCACTCCAAAGTTATGGAATTTCCTGATCTGTTTATCCACAGCTAATTTTTCTAAGTTTTAGACTAACGTAAACATTGGATAAAAAGAAAAATGGAACTCGAACTCCTCTCCCAGTTTCTCTTTCAGTTTGAAAGAAGTTCGCCGTTGTTTCTGCTGATCTTCTTAGGATTTGCTTTAGCTAAATGGTTTGGTTTTAGTAAAGCGGCTGGAAATATCTTGGCTCGGTTTGCTTTCAATATCGCGTTGCCGGCAATGTTGTTTCGCCTTCTTTCAGACCTCTTCACTAAAGAGAACCACGCCGATTTAAGGCTGCTTTTGGCATATTTCGGAGCTTGCATTATCTTATTTTTTATTGGGCGCTTTGTCGCCAAGAGAGTCCTTTCAATGCCTCCGGTAGATTCCGCTATTTTCGGTACCGGATGTGTATTTTCTAATAATGGACTGCTTGGACTTCCATTGGCTATTGCCATGCTGGGAGAAATTGTAACGCCTTCAATTTCCGCAGTTCTGTCGATGAATGCCATGATTTTGTGGACTCTGGTTTCTATTGCTGTGGAGTTTGCTCAACAGACCGGTCATTTAACCGTGAAGAGCTTCCTTAAGACGTTGCTGACCGTTTTCAAGAATCCTCTCATTATCTCCATCTTCTCGGGTGTTTTGTGGAGCTGTACAGGTCTGAAGATTCCATATGTGATCGATGAGCCTTTGCGTCTTATCGGTAATTCAGCAACGGCCATCAGCTTAATTGTTGTGGGAATGGGTTTAGCTGAATATGGCCTTGGAAGCGGTATTCGTAAAAGTATTGTTTTAAGCGGAATAAAGCTCTTTGTGCATCCGGCTTTAATTTTCTGTTTGGCTTGGTTAATAGGCCTTGGACCGGTGGAAACGACTGCCGTAGTGTTCCTTGGCTGCTTACCGATTGGTGTCAATGTCTATTTGATGTGCAAGCAATTCCATGCTGCAGCTGACATTATTGCCAATGCCATGATAATTACGACTGTGATGTGCTCCTTCACTATTCCGTTAGCCGTAACCGTGCTAAGACATTTCTTTCCTATGACCTAACGAAAAAGGCCTCTGAATCGAGAATTCAGAAGCCTTCTAAAGGAAAGAACAAAAAGTTTACTCGGGCATTTCAGCCATGAGTTCAACCTCAAGTTTGTAACCGAAATGAAGTTCCTTTACAGGAACGACAACGCGCGCAGGACGATGGTTTCCAAACGCTTTAGCATAGAGCTCATTAATACGGGGCCAATCGTTGATATCCGCAACGTAGACGCGGCAATTAACAACGTCTTGAAGAGATACGCCGGTGAACCCTAAAACCTCTCTAATGACCTTGAAAACAGCTTCAAATTGATCGTCTAATGAGTCCTGCGGCTTTACCAAGTTCGGCAGAATTCCGGACATATAGAGCTGTCCTTTGGAAATTACGGCATGAGAGTAGTGACCGTTCGGAGGTGGCAAATTGGGAACAATAATTTCACGCATGAGGTTTATTTCCTAATAATGACTCCGGCTTGCGGAACAAAAGATGCTTCCCGTTCGAGACCTACGTCTAAAATCTTCATGCCCGGTAAGAAAGGAATGCCCATGGAATAAGTCTTGTCGGTAATGCCTTGAACTTGAACGTGATAGTCAATCTTGTCTCCTTCAAAGAGAGTATTCACGATCTTTACCGGAATAGCATTCTCAGAGCCGGAGGCAAAAGAAAGATTTTCCGGACGAACAACCAATAAAGCTTCTTTGCCGACTTCCGGAGGATTTTGCTTTCCTAGACGGGCTTGAATATTTCTGCCGTTAACGTTGAAAATGCCGTAGTCTCCGTTCTTGCTGACGAGAGTGCCGGGGATGAGGTTGGCCTGACCAATGAAATCCGCAACAAAAGGAGAAGCCGGATCGTCATAGAGGTCAAACGGAGAACCTAACTGTTCAATGTGACCGCGCTGCATAACCATGATGCGGTCGGACATGGTCAGAGCTTCTTTCTGATCGTGGGTAACGTAGAGGCAAGTCAGAGAAAGATCTTTCTGGATGCGTCTGATCTCAGTTCTCATGTGCAGTCTTAACTTAGCGTCCAAGTTAGAAAGCGGTTCATCCATGAGAATGATTTTTGGTCTGAGAACCAATACACGAGCTAAAGCAACGCGCTGCTGTTCGCCCCCTGAAAGCTGGTTAGGATAGTTCCCTTCTGCGTTTTCAAGGCCGACCATTGCTAAGGCTTCATGGACTTTTTTCTTGATGGAGTCAGTGGTCTCGCGTCTGATCTTCAGGCCGTAGGCAACGTTGTCAAAAATCTTCATATGCGGAAAGAGCGCATAGTTCTGGAATACGAATCCCATGTCTCTTTCATTTGCCGGAACTTTAGTGATGTTCTCACCGTCCAATAAAATTTCACCGCTGGAGGGCGTCTCAAAGCCGGCGATCATTCTAAGAGTCGTCGTTTTTCCGCATCCCGACGGCCCGAGGAATGTTAAGAATTCACCGGTCTGAACTTCCAAATCAACCGAAGAGACCGCCGTAAAATCTTTTCCGTCTTTAATGTAATGGCGGGAGATATTTTGTAAACAAAGGGCAACTGACATTTAGCGGAGACCTCCGGTTGAATTACCTACAGGGCAGACAGTCTTCGCAATTAAAGACATAACGCCTGAAGCAATGAAAACAATAATAATGAGAACGATAGAGAATGCACAGGCCTGAGCAAATTGCAGCTCAGTCATACATTCAAGAATGCGGGTCGTGATAAGAGACCAGTGAACCGAGACCAAGAAGATGGTCGCGCTGATGGCGGTCATGGAGTGGATGAACAAATACTTCATACCTGCCATTACTGCCGGCAATACCAAAGGAACGGTAATTCTCCAGAACGTATAGGCTGAAGAGGCGCCTAAGCTGGTGGAAGCTTCTTCAATGGATGGATCAATCTGAGTAAGAGAAGCAATCACGTTGCGGATACCGGCTGATGAATAACGGAACACATAGGCTGCGATAAGAATATAGACGGTACCTGTTAACACGATTGGTTTGTCGTTAAAAGCAATAATGTAAGCAATACCGACGACCGTACCCGGAAGCGTGTAGTTCAGCAGGGAAATCGTTTCTAATGTCTTATGGCCTTTAACTTTAAGCCACTTAGTGACATAGCCGATTAATACGGCAAGCAGTCCGCCGATCGGAGTGCCGACGCAGGCAATAATCAAAGTATCTTTAATCGCCTTGCTGCCGAAGGTAAAGACGTAATGGTAGTTCTCGAATGTCAGAGAGTTATCCACACCCCAAACCTTGATGAGCGAACCGATGAGAATAATGGAATAAAGATACAGAACAAAAGCCGAAATAAAGGTCACGGTGCCGAGAACGACGCCAGTAATAAGCGCACCCGGGCCTTTGATGGAGCTTCTTCCGCCTGCTTTACCGGTAACGGTAACGAAGCTTCTGCGGCTGACCCAGAAATTCTGCAGACCGTAAACAATCAAAGCGGGAATAATGAGCAGGAAGGACAATGCAGCACCGCCCTTGAAGTCATACATACCGGTAATCTGCAAGTAAGCTTGTGTCGGCAGAACCGGGAATGAGTGACCGCCTAAAACCTGCGGTGTGGCGAAGTCTGCCAGTGAGCAGGAGAATACGAGCAGGAAGGCGTTGGCTAAACCGGGAGCTGCTAATGGGAATGTAACTGTTCTAAAGACATTAAATGGAGAAGAGCCTAATGAATATGCTGCATCTTCCAAGTTCGGATCAATTCTTAAAAGAATTGTCGTCAGTGTCATGAAGGCAATCGGGAAATAAGTCAGAGTTTCTGAAATATAGGTGCCCCAAAAGCCGTAGAAATTAAAGTTGTCCAGGCCGAAGAATTGAAGCAAGATGCCGTTTGGGCCTAAGGAGAGAGTTAAAGCGATGGAACTGGTGAAGGGAGGTGAAATAAGCGGAAGAAGTGTTACCGCTGAAATCGCGAATTTTAACCAGCCCGGCATGGAAAGCCGAGTCACCGCAAAAGCAAAAATAAAACCGATGATGGTTCCGGTCAGACCGACTGCTGTCGCTAAAACAATACTGTTGACGATGGCCCTTCTGTCGTACCAGTTGTCCAAGAAGGGTTTTAAGTTGTCAAAGGTAAAGTGTCCGTCAACCCAGAAAGTAACCCCTAATAAGCGGACTAATGGGTAGACGACAAAGACACCCATGGCCATCCATAAGGCAAAAACAGTAAATTTGGTTACCAGATCATTTTTTTCAGAGCTTTTGACCATGGGTTTGCTGCCTATGTTTAAGGGCCCCCGAAGGGGCCTTAGTTTTAAGAATTAAGTAAATCAATATGTTGATTACTTAATGACTTCGTTGATCCAGCGGTTTGTATATTCTTTTCTCTTTTCGCCTTTCCAAGTTGTGTCAACGTCTTTGAGGTTGATCTTGGAGAGGTCAAGAAGCGGATTGGAAGTCTTAACGTCGTTGCGTGTAGGAACGTAGTTGATCTTGTTGGCAACGATGAAGTCTGCGAATTTCTTGCTGGCAGCCCAGTCAACGAACTTCTTAGCGGCGTCCAGGTTCTTAGCACCCTTGACGATACCTGTTGCTTCGATACCGTAGGAGACACCGTCTTCCGGATAGGTGATAACAACCGGATAACCCTGTTGCTTAATATCTAAAGCGTCAACAATGTAGAAGATACCGGAAGCGCATTGACCGGTAGCGATTGGCATGGCACCGCCCGCACCGCTCTTGGTGTACATCTGGATGTTGCCGTTAAGTTTCTTCTGATATTCAAAGGCAGGATCTTCGCCTTTAACCTTAACTAAAGAGTAGATGCGTTCTGTAGCGGTTCCGGAAGTTCTGGCATCGGCCATCTGAAGGTTGTTTTTGTACTTCGGATCAAGGAGGTCATCCCACTTTGTAGGAGCCTGCATCTTGTTCTTTTCCAAGAACTTAGTATTAGTTAAGAAGCACAGAGGAATAATACCGATACCGGTCCAGCGATTGTCTTTGTCTCTAAGATTTGCAGGGATAGCATCGGAATCTTTTGGTCTGTAAGATTCGAAAATCTGATCTTTAGCGCCTGCAGCATATGTATCGGCAGGACCGCCAAGCATAACGTCAACCTGAGGGTTGCCCTTTTCAGCTGTCAATCTTGCCAAGGCTTCCCCTGAGGAGAAACGCAGGAAGTTAACTTTGATTCCGGTATCTTTAGTGAATTCAGCAAATACCTTGGATGCGTACTTCTCAGGCATGATGGAATAAGCGTTGAGAGTTTCTGCTGCGCTGACAGAACCAGCAAGGAAGCAAACAGACAACGCTGCTACACTAAATAATTTCATATTGAAGCCTCTTTAAGAGTTGAAAAAAAGCAGAATGTCACAAACTGTTATTCTATAGTCACTTCCATGCCTACAAAAGAGGGAGAACCTTGTCGGCTCAGTATTTTTGAGAATTTTTTTTGCTTTTTACGAACTTGGAGAATTCTTTTGTTGCCTCCAAACAAAACTCTTTATGTTTTGGTTTCGTCTAGTGGCTGAATAAAAATTTATTTCTATAACTCATATAAAAAAGGCCGTTCAACCGAAAATTGAGCGGCCAAGATGATTATTAGGCATTACTTGATGAATTTATGGTTCAAGTCTTGGGTGAGCTTCTCGAATAAGTTGTTAAAGCCAACTGAGTAGCTTTTGATCAACGCGGGGATGCTTTCCTGCTCGATCGGGGTGACTATCCGATAGTGTTTGTTGAATACCAGTTTGTCATTTGAAGCTCTCGTTACTGATACATCCATCGAAATAACTGTATCTCCCGGCTGCTGAACTGAAGCATTGGCAAAAAGTTCAGAGATATAGATAGTCATCTGATAGTCCGGAGATGCAAGACTGTTTGGAGCTAAAACCATACTCCAGGGACCTGTCTTATCGAGCCATTGCCTTAGGTCATCACCGATAATATCGTTGGGAGAAGCCACTAAGCGATTGATATTAGTTGCATAAAAGCGGTTGTCTTTGCCCTTGATGTACAGCTTAGGACTGTTGTAAGGCGTTGCAATATCCGGCAGGTTGACTCTGACGGATGCAGGAAGCTTCTTAGAAGAAATAACAGTCGCAGGAGGAGTCAAAATTGAAAAATCGTAATAATTCAAAGGAGGTCTGTCCGGAAGAATCGAACATCCGGCAAGAAAAGCAAAACTGGCAGCTAAAGTTAATTTCTTAATCATTTTCTTATTTCTCCCCTGTTCTTAACACTTTTTCTGTAGAGCTCTTCGGAGGGACAAAGAGAGCACTTGGGTCATTGACCAACTCACGGCTCAGACTTTGAAGATTTTGAGTAATTCGGTTGATATTGGCAATAATCTGCTGAACTTCGTACTGATTATTGCCGACCAAGCCGTTAAGCCGTTGAGAAAGTTGCGTAAGGCTATCGACGAGTTTGCGTGTATTGGTCTTCTGAGCCATAGTTCCGAAATTCTTGGCGGCAGCGTCTAATTGACCAATAAGTTCGTTCAGACTTTGAATGTCGATTTCTGAAATCTTGGTATCAGTGTTCGTCAGTAAAGTATTTAAGTTGGTTCCGATGTCTTGAACGGTAGAAGCATTGATGCTTTCTGCAATTCTGTTCAAATTGACTATAAGAGAATTAATTGCCGGTAACGTGTTGGAAACATACTTCTCGATATCCATCTCATCTAAGCCTGCAAGGAAATTTTTAACGTTTTCAATAACTTCATTGCTTAAGCTCGGAGCCGATGGGATGTATGGATATTCAGGGTGCCAGGTAAAAGAAATGCTGTCAGCAGGATACTTTTCAGGATCTAAAAATTCCAAGGAAATATACAGAGAGCCTGTGATACCGGCTAACTGAGTTTGGGCTCGCAGCCCCTCTTTTATATAGGTGTTTAGTTCTTGATGGACACTGTCGGACGGCAAATTAAGCTGCATTCTGACTACGGCCACTGAGTTCAGATTAGAGATTACATCTTGTGCTGACTTCGGGTACGCTTCCGTGGATAGAAGAATCTCTTTCACCTCGCCTACTTGGATGCCGCGAAATTTAACCGGAGAGCCGACTTCTAATCCGCTGATAGAGTATTTAAAGTAAGTTTCAGTGATGGTCTTGGGTTTAGTAAGAGAAGGACCTACAAGAACGACTACAGCGGCAATAATCAAAAGGACAGCGGCGATAACAAACAACCCTAATCTAAATAATTTTGTATTGTTATTCATAGATTATTCCTCACCGTCCGGTTGTGCGTTAAAGAACTGGCGAACTCTCGGATTGGGAGAGTGCTCCCTCAATTCTTCAGGAGAACCGTCGGCAATGATGGATTTGCTGACAGGATCCAGCATGAGGCAGCGGTCGGCAATCCGGAAAATACTTTTCAGCTCGTGGCTGACTATTACAAATGTACAGTTCAAATTTTTTCTTAACCTAAGAATTGTTTCATCAAGGTTGGCAGCAGTAATAGGGTCCAGACCTGCGCTCGGCTCGTCCAGAAGCAGAATTGTGGCTCCTAGCGCAAGCGCTCTGGCAATACCAGCCCTTTTGATCATGCCCCCTGAAAGTTCCCCAGGCATCAGGTTGGCGGCATGAGGCATTTCCAGAGCGGCTAAAAGCATCTGAGAAGTCAGGTTCTTGGCCGCCATTGGAAGCTTTGTAAATTGGTCCAGCGGAAAACGGACGTTTTCTAAAACCGTTAGCGAACCAAACAAAGCTCCGCTCTGATACATGATCCCCAGACCTCTTTGGATTTCAGCTATCTTTTCTTGATCAGAGTGAATGATGCTTTCCCCTCTGATTAGGATGTCGCCAGCCATCGGTGGGTTAAGACCGATAATTGTTTTCATCAAAGTGGATTTACCGCAGCCGGAGCCTCCCATGATAAAAACGATTTCATTTTGCAGAATATCGAAGCTGACGTTCTCCAACAGAATCTTCCCCGGCCACCCCATGGTCAGGTTTTCGACCCGAATAACTGATTTTTTATTGTTTTCTATCATCATCAGAAACCTAGTCTGTTTGCCAACAAAGCCGCAACGCCGTCAATGACGACAATCCATACAATGCTGCGAACCACAGCTTTGGTGGTCGAGATACCGACTGCAGCTGCGCCTGCTCCCGTATTCATCCCGCATTCGCATCCGATTAAGGCAATTACATAGCCGAAAATAACAGCTTTACCCAAACCAAAGAAGATGTCCCCGAGAGTCATCGAGCCTACCAACTGTACGTAGAACTGCATCGGCGTAATGTCGTATAGACCCATGACCAACGCTCCCCCGAGAATCCCGGTAAGTGAAGCAAAAACTGATAATAGGGGTACTACCACGGAGGATGCTAATAAGCGGGGGACCACTAAAAAGTGCATTGGGTCTAACCCAAATGTGGTTAAGGCATTGAGTTCTTCATTAACCTTTTGGGTTCCTAACTGAGCAGCGAAGGCGGAGCCTGAGCGGCCGGCAAATAAAATGGCAGTCATTAGAGGGCCGAGCTCGCGGGTAACGGCAATGCCGATTCCGTTGACCACAAAAATAACGGCACCGAAAATCTGAGCGACCAAAGCAGTTTCAAAGGCAATAATCACACCCATTAAAAAGCCGATTAGGCACACAATCCCGACAGCGTTGCTTCCGGTGTCGTCGCTGACGCTGAGAATTTCTTTTAGCCGGAAGCGCTGAGGATGGATAAATAGAGAGCAGATGGCGCAAAGACTCTCTCCCAAGAAAGTTAAGCTAGCTTTGGTTCCTTGAAGGAAAGTATTTAGCCAGGCACCGCAGGCAACGATAAAGCCTTCTCTTTGCTTAGGAGCTGGAGGTTGAGCCGTAAGATTTTTAGTCATCGTGACATACACTTGCTGTATGTCTTGAGGAGTGTTAATCAGCTTGACGTTGGGGCCGGCGTGGTTAATTTGAAATAATAGAGCGATGCCGGACTCGTCACAAATCTTGACATTTTGAGCGTTGAATACAACAGGTTTAGAAGAAGGGGAAATAACTTTGCTCCAATATTGGTTAGAGCAAGCCGCTGTCAGTTCGGCAGGCAGCATAATCTCTGCTGACGCTTGCGTGCTGCCGTTTGAATTAGCGAGTGTCTGATCCATTTTCTTACCGTTCTCGAACAAGTATTGAGTTCTCAAAATATTCGAATCGTAATACTTGCCTCCTGCGAGTTTTCTAAATTAACTTAAAATAGCCGTGCATAAACAGTACACTAAATAATTTCAGATTGCGGGACGTCGTCCCCAACTAGGTCATAAACAAGGTCAGGAAGAGGTAAATGGCAAAGATTTATAGCGTCGCTAACCAAAAAGGCGGCGTCGGAAAAACAACTACAACCGTCAACCTAGCCGGCGCACTTGGCAAGCTAGGTTACAAAGTCTTGCTTGTTGATTTGGACCCGCAAGGAAATGCAACAACCGGGAGTGGCTTAGAAAAAAATACCTTAAATCTTTCTGTTTATGACGTTCTGAATGAAGATGCCTCTATCTCGGATGCAATTCAATATTCGGAAGCTGCGGGGTACTCTGTTTTAGGTGCAAATAGAAGATTAGCCGGTGCGGAAGAAGAGTTGCTTCAGTGTTCTGACAAAGAACTCAAGCTTCGGAAAGGATTAGAGCAAATTCAAGATCAGTACGATGTGATTTTGATTGATTGCCCTCCTACCCTTTCTATTTTGACGATCAATGCCTTCTGCGCTTCCAACGGTTTGATTATTCCGATGACTTGCGAATATTTCTCTTTAGAGGGGGTCTCTGACCTGGTCATCAGTGTGAAAGCCGTGAGAGAACAGGTTAATAGTGACTTAGTAATTACCGGTCTTCTTAGAGTGAAGTTTGATCCTAGAGTCACGCTCCAGAAAGAAGTAAGTGAAGAGCTTATTAACTTTTTTGGAAAACGAGTCTACGGTACCGTTATTCCAACAAATGTCAGACTTGCCGAAGCTCCAGGTTACGGTTTGCCCGGAGTTCTGTACGAACCGAGTTCTAGAGGCGCACAGGCTTATACTAGTTTTGCGGAAGAATTCGCAAAGAAAGAGAATTTGAAAAAGAGAAAAGCTTTAAAGAAGAAGGAAGCTTGAGATGACACCTAGGAAAACAAAAGGGCTTGGTAAGGGCCTCCCTAGTATGTTTGGGGTGAAATCCGTTGCAGATGTTTTAGAACCCAAAACTCCTAACGGAGATGTTCAGAAACTTCCTTTAGCAAAACTTCATCCTGGTAAATATCAGGCAAGAAAGATTTTGTCTGAAGAAAGCATTCAAGAATTGGCTCATTCCATTCAGGAAAAAGGAATTATTAATCCGATTGTTGTTCGTAAGGTAGAAGAGAACTCTTACGAGATTCTTGCCGGAGAAAGAAGATTTAGAGCTGCTACTCTGATCGGTCTAAAAGAAGTGCCGGTCTCTATATTGGAGGTAGGTGATGAGGATGCCTTAATTATCGGTCTTATCGAAAACCTTCAAAGAGAAGATCTCAATGTAATCGATGCAGCTTGGGGTGTCCAGAGACTGATCCAAGAATTCAATTTCAGCCATGAACAAGCTGCTCAAGCAGTCGGCCGTTCCCGATCAGCCGTTTCCAACTTAATTCGTCTTCTTAGTCTGCCGGAAGAAATTCAAACTTACCTAAAAAACGGGGAGCTGGATATGGGACATGCGCGTGCCCTGCTTCCTCTAGAAAAAGTAGAACAAATTGAGCTGGCTGAAGAAATCATTAAAAAAGGTTTATCGGTAAGGCAGGTCGAAGCCTTAGTAGAGAAAATCAAGAAGCAGAAGGAAGAGCCCGAAACACCAGCCGAAGAAGGGGAAATCATACTTCCGGACTTCACAAAATTCGAAAAACAGCTAGGAAAGCTCTACGGAACTCCGGTTAAATTGTCAGCAAATGCAAAAGGAAAAGGCAAAATTGTCTTGAATTTCGCCAATAAAGAAGAGCTTATGGCTTTATTGAAAAAGTTAAATAAGAAATAATCTGAGCTAGTAGGGCTGACGAAATCTGAAAGAGACAGCCAATTTGTCCCTCTCTTAAGATTCTAAAAATCTTCTAAAGTCCAAGGGATATATAAAGTTTGGAACGACCCCTCTGGGGTAAATAATGACGGCTATGAAAAAGAGATTTTAGGGACAGATTTATTTAGTCCACAAAATTTTAAGTATTTTTCACTAGGTCATTTTCCAAGAGGTCATTAAAACGGATGATATGCCGCTTTTCTAGGTTGCCTAACTGAATTGGGTTCATTACAATGCGCACAAATGAAAAATAGCGTAACTGAATTAATTGAAATTTCTGCCAAATGTTTGCTTTAAGGCGTGTTGTATTTTGGCAGTTTTTTGTATGCCTTTCTTGTTCGTTACTTTTCTGGATCTTCTCGGGAAGAAATAGTGGGTTATCTGCTTTATGCGGAGGGGCGGTTTGTGCGTTCCCTTCGTTACTTGTGATCCTGATGATGTGGGTCACGAGAAATGCGAAAGCCTCTCCTTTCGGGATTTTCTTGTATGAGTTTTTTAAAGTCACGATGATTATCTTCGGATTTTTGATTGTGGCGATGTTTTATAAGAATTTGGACTGGCTCTCGTTCATTATCAGCAGCGGAGCGGTTCTTTTAAGTCATGTTTTTGCTTTAGCTAGCAGAAAGTAATTGAAGGATTGATAACCATGGCAGGCTCGGCTACCGAATATATCCAGCACCATTTAACCCATCTATCCACTGTCAAGCAGCAAAGTATTGTTGACTTCTCCGTCTTCAACTTTGACACCGCAGTATTTTCTATTTTGATGATGGCGTTAGCACTCGGTTTACTCTATATGGCTGCCCGTAAGGCAACTCCAGGAGTCCCGGGCAAATTCCAATGCGCAGTAGAAATGCTTGTTGACATGGTTTCTGAACAAGCCAAGTCCATTGTCCATGGAGACAGAACCTTTATTGCTCCTTTAGCCTTGACAGTTTTTGTCTGGGTAGCATTTATGAATGCGATTGACTTGATTCCGGTTGACTTGTTCCCGTCTATCGCCAGTGCATTCGGTATCCATTATCTCCGTCCGCTTCCAACCGCTGACCTTAACGGCTCTTTAGGCATTGCCTGCGGTGTATTGATTTTGATGATCTATTATGGAATCAAGGTCAAGGGACTCAAGGGCTTTAACAAAGAGCTCTTCACAGCTCCATTCGGAAATCATCCGCTTTTGTGGCCATTTAACTTCCTTCTGAATTTGATCGAATACTTAGCCAAAACAGTCTCTCTCGGCATGCGACTTTTTGGAAACATGTATGCCGGTGAGTTAGTTTTCTTCCTTATCGCTTTGCTTGGCGGTTTGTGGGCAGGTTTTGACGGGTTAAGTATTTTCGGTGTGGTTGGACACTTCATTGCCGGTTTGTGCTGGCTGCTCTTCCACATTTTGATTGTTTTGCTTCAAGCCTTCATTATGATGATGTTGACCTTGGTCTACATTGGTCAGGCCCATGAAGGACATTAATTTTCTTTTCTTTCTTTTGATTTGTTTACGTCATATTTAACAAGGAGTTCGTTATGACAAACGTCGCTTATGTTGCCTTAGCTTGTGGCCTTATCATTGGCTTCGGTGCTTTTGGTGCTTGTATCGGTATCGCTATCATGGGTAGCAAGTACCTCGAAGCTTCTGCTCGCCAGCCAGAGCTTATCAACACATTGCAGACCAAGATGTTCCTTCTCGCTGGTCTTATCGACGCCGCCTTCTTGATCGGTGTTGGTATCGCCATGATGTTCGCTTTCGCAAATCCTTTTGTCGGCTAACCAGCTTTACTTTGCGCTTAGGTTTTCCAGACAAACTGCAGTTCTGTAAAAGAATTGCTTAAAGGGATCGAAAAATGAACATTAATGCAACACTGTTCGTACAGATGGCTGTGTTTTTCGTTGGTGCTTGGATCACCATGAAATACATTTGGCCACCGCTCAATCGAGCAATCGAAGAGCGGCAGAAAAAGATTGCCGATGGTCTTGCAGCAGCCGATCGCGGTGAGCATGCTCTCGAAGAAGCCAAGAAACAAGGCGCTTCTATCGAAGCTACAGCCCGCCAACAATCTCAAGTGATCGTTGCTCAAGGCGAAAAACGCGGTCAGGCAATCATTGACGAAGCTAAAGCTCAGGCACAGGTTGAAGCCGACAAGATCATTGCTGCTGCCAGAGCCCAAGCTGCTCAAGAAATTCAACAAGCCCGCGAGCAATTGAAGGACCAAGTTGCGCATTTAGCAGTTACCGGTGCTTCTCAGATTTTAGGTAAAGAAGTCGATGCTAAGGCTCATCAGCAATTGCTAGACCAACTTAAGGCGAAACTGTAATCATGGCTGAAATCTCAACTATTGCACGTCCCTATGCAGAAGCTCTTAATGCAGCTGTTATGGACAGTAAGGAAGAGGGTCTGGCTGATAAAGTCTTGCTTGCTCTAGAAACTCTCGATCAGATAGTTGTTGATCCAGCATTGCAAGATTTAATCAATGACCCTCAGGTGGGTTCTGAACAAATCTACAGTTTATTGCGCGGCATGCTGCCTAAAGAGATTCCCTCTGAAGCTATCCGGCTTTTGAAACTCTTGATAGAGAATGGCAGACTTGAGGCGTTACCGTCTATTACCGAGCAATTCAAAAACCTTCTTCATCAAGACAGATCTGAAGCAGAAGTATTGATCGAAACTCCTTTCCCATTAAGTCAGGAAGAGGTCGATTCTTTAGTTAAAGCCTTGGGCAACAAGTTCCCTGGTTTGAAATTGCTTCCAAAGATCGAGATTGACAAGTCTCTTATTGGTGGAGTGAAAATCTCTGTCGGAGATAAGGTACTTGACGGAACAGTTAAGGCTCGTCTTGCAGAAATGCATGCAGCCCTCACAAGTTAATAACGGAGTTTTAAGCTATGCAACTCAATCCGAGTGAAATTAGCGAGCTGCTAAAGCAGCGAATCGAAGGGATGGGTCTTAATACCAACCTTCGTACGGAAGGCACAGTTGTTTCTGTGACTGACGGTATTTGCCGTGTTCACGGTCTTTCTGACGTGATGCAAGGCGAAATGCTTGAATTCCCAAATAACACTTACGGTCTTGCTCTTAACTTAGAAAGAGATTCAGTCGGTGCTGTTATTCTGGGTAGCTATGAACATATTTCTGAAGGCGACATCGTTAAGACAACAGGTCGCATTCTTCAGGTTCCGGTCGGCCCGGCTTTGATTGGCCGCGTTGTCAACGCTCTTGGTCAGCCAATCGACGGCAAAGGCCCAATCGTTACCGACGAGTACGACGTTGTAGAAAAAGTTGCCCCTGGCGTTATCGACAGACAGTCCGTTAGCCAGCCGGTTCAGACAGGTTTGAAGTCAGTTGACTCCATGGTTCCAATCGGACGCGGCCAACGTGAGTTGATCATTGGTGACCGTCAGACTGGTAAGACAGCCGTTGCTATCGATACCATCATCAACCAGAAAGGTAAAGACCTTATCTGTATTTATGTTGCTATCGGTCAGAAGGCTTCTACTATCGCCAACGTAGTACGTAAATTGGAAGAATACGGCGCAATGGATTACACCATCGTCGTTGCCGCTTCTGCATCCGAATCTGCTGCTATGCAGTACATTGCTCCGTACTCCGGCGCAACAATGGGTGAATACTTCAGAGACCGCGGTCAGGATTCCTTGATTGTTTATGATGACTTGACCAAGCAGGCTTGGGCATATCGTCAAATCTCTCTGCTTTTGCGCAGACCACCAGGACGTGAAGCTTATCCTGGCGACGTTTTCTACTTGCACAGCCGTCTTCTCGAAAGAGCAGCTCGTGTCAACCCGGAATACGTCGAAAGAAAGACTAAGGGTGCAGTAAAAGGCAAGACAGGTTCTATGACTGCTCTTCCGATTATTGAAACCCAGGCCGGTGACGTTACAGCTTTCGTTCCGACCAACGTAATTTCCATTACTGACGGCCAGATCTTCTTGGAAACCGACTTGTTCAACGCAGGTATCCGTCCGGCTATTAACCCTGGTATCTCTGTGTCCCGTGTAGGTGGTGCAGCTCAGACCAAGATTATTAAGAAACTCGGCGGCGGTGTTCGTTTGGCTTTGGCTCAGTATCGTGAATTGGCAGCTTTCGCTCAGTTCGCTTCTGACCTTGACGAAGCAACACGTAAACAGCTCGAACGCGGTAAGGTTGTTACAGAATTGATGAAACAGCCTCAGTACCAGCCTCTCCAAGTTTGGGAAGAAGCTTTGGTTCTTTTCGCGATCAACATGGGCGCTTACGACGATGTTGAAGTTAAGGATGCATTGAAAGTTGAAAAAGCCATGCAGGATTACATGAAAGTAAATCATGCTGACTTGATCGACCGCATCGAAAAAGAAAAGGCTTTGAGCAAAGAAGACGAACAACTTCTCACAGCTGCTGTTAATGAGTTCAAGAAATCCGGAGCTTATTAAGGCGAGATTTACGTTAGAGGAACCTAATGCCTAGCACAAAAGAAATTCGAGCAAAGATCCGATCGGTTCAAAACACCAGAAAGATCACTAAAGCTATGGAAATGGTTGCCGCTTCTAAGATGAAGAAGGCACAGGATCGTATGAGGGCTGCTCGTCCCTACGGCGATACGATCCGCAACATGATTGGTCACTTGGCTGAGGCTTCGACTGAAATTACTCATCCTTTCCTCCGTAAAACGACCAAGATTGACTCCATAGGTCTCATTTGCGTAACTACTGACAAAGGCTTAGCCGGTGCTTTGAACACTAACATTCAAAGATTGCTTGCTCATAGACTTCATGAGTGGGCAACTGAAGGTAAGAAAGTCGAAGCTACTGCAATCGGTAATAAAGGTTTAGGTTTCCTCCAACGAGTTGGCGTGCCGGTTGTTTCGCAAGTAACTCAGTTAGGAGATCGTCCTCACCTTGACCGCCTCTTAGGCGCTAT
Source organism: Turicimonas sp. TL08 (assembly GCF_054660695.1). NCBI lineage: Bacteria > Pseudomonadati > Pseudomonadota > Betaproteobacteria > Burkholderiales > Sutterellaceae > Turicimonas > Turicimonas sp. TL08. The sequence goes on along the minus strand of NZ_BAAGDP010000005.1, from coordinate 62,565 downwards.
CAAGGTTCAGATTGAAGCTTTCCAGAAAGGCGAAGTGGATGTTGTTTATTTAGCTTACTCTCGCTTCATTAACGCTATGAAGCAAGAACCGGTTATCGAACAACTCCTTCCGCTTCCAAAGAAAGTCATTGAAGCTGATGAAAAAACAGTTTCCTGGGACTACATCTACGAACCGAGTCCAGAGCAAGTATTGAAGGTCTTACTCAAGCGCTACGTAGAAGCATTGATTTACCAGGCAGTAGCTGAAAATATGGCCAGCGAACAAAGCGCCCGTATGGTAGCTATGAAGGCCGCTTCTGATAACGCTAAGAAGCTTATCGATGACCTGCAGCTTGTTTACAACAAGACTCGCCAGGCAGGTATTACCAAAGAGATTACTGAGATCGTCGGCGGTGCTGCCGCTGTGTCTTAATTAAGAAATTCGAACGAGGATTAGTCATGAGTGACGGAAAAATCGTACAGGTTATTGGCGCTGTGGTTGACATCGAATTCCCACGCGACAAGATGCCTAATGTTTACGACGCCCTTGTCCTTGAAAAGGATGAGAAAAATACGCTTGCTGAAGAAGGTTTAACTTTCGAAGTTCAGCAGCAATTAGGCGATGGTTTAGTTAGAACTATTGCTATGGGCTCTTCTGAAGGTCTCCAAAGAGGTATGGCTGTTAAGGCTTTAGGCCATGGAATTGAAGTTCCAGTTGGACCTAAGACTCTTGGCCGTATTATGGACGTTCTGGGTCGCCCAATCGACGAAGCCGGTCCTATTGGCGAAGAAAAGAGAATGCCAATTCACCGTGCTGCTCCTAAATTTGACGAGTTGAGCCCATCTGTTGACCTTTTGGAAACAGGTATTAAGGTTATTGACTTGGTATGCCCGTTCGCTAAAGGCGGTAAGATTGGTCTGTTCGGCGGTGCTGGTGTAGGCAAGACAGTTAACATGATGGAACTCATCAACAACATCGCTAAAGCTTACGGTGGTTATTCCGTATTCGCCGGTGTTGGTGAAAGAACCCGTGAAGGTAATGACTTCTATCACGAAATGGAAGACTCCAAGGTTCTTGATAAAGTTGCCATGGTGTTCGGTCAGATGAACGAACCTCCAGGAAACCGTTTGAGAGTTGCCTTGACAGGTCTGACAATGGCTGAAGCATTCCGTGACGAAGGCCGCGACATTCTTCTGTTCATTGATAACATTTACCGTTACACCCTGGCAGGTACTGAAGTATCCGCTTTGTTAGGCCGTATGCCTTCTGCTGTGGGCTATCAGCCGACACTTGCTGAAGAAATGGGTAAACTCCAGGAACGTATTGCTTCCACTAAGGTTGGTTCTATTACTTCCATTCAGGCCGTTTACGTTCCTGCTGACGACTTGACTGACCCGTCTCCGGCTACAACATTCGGCCACTTGGACGCTACAGTTGTGTTGTCTCGTGATATCGCTGCTTTGGGTATTTATCCGGCTGTTGACCCGCTTGACTCTACATCCCGTCAGATCGACCCGAACATCATTGGTGAAGAACACTACAGCGTTACTCGCCGTGTTCAGGCTACATTGCAGCGCTACAAGGAATTGAGAGACATTATCGCCATTCTTGGTATGGACGAACTTTCTCCGGAAGACAAACTCTCCGTTACAAGAGCTCGTAAGATTCAGCGTTTCTTGTCTCAGCCTTTCCACGTTGCTGAAGTGTTTACCGGTACTCCTGGTAAGTATGTTCCTCTCAAAGAAACTATTCGTGGTTTCAAGATGATTGTTGACGGCGAATGCGATCAACTTCCGGAACAGGCTTTCTACATGGTCGGTACTATTGACGAAGCCTTCGAAAAGGCCAAGACACTTAAGTAATCTTTGGCGGGTAAAACCCGCCAGCACCATGGAGATTTAAATGAGCAAAAAACTTAAAGTCGACGTAGTCAACGCTGAGGAGTCTCTCTTCAGCGGTGAAGCTGAGTTCGTTGCTCTTCCTGGTATCGAAGGTGAGTTAGGCATATTGCCTGGTCATACTCCTCTCATCACATTGATTCGTCCCGGACTCGTCAGAATCCGCAAAGAAGGTCAAGAAGGTGAGGATGAGTTCTTTGTAGCCGGCGGCGTATTAGAAGTTCAACCCAATAATGTGATTGTTCTTGCTGACGTCGCTATCCGCAGCAAAGACTTGGATGAGGCCAAAGCTAAAGAAGCTATGGATCGAGCCAAGGAAGCCGCTAAGAATGCTTCAAGCCAGATTGAAGTTGCTAAGCTCGAAGCTGAAATTAGTATGCTTGCAGAACAACTGCGTATCCTTCAGAAGCTCAAGAGATAATTTTCTCAAGCATCAAAAAAACCCTGCCGTAAAAAGCGGGGTTTATTTTTACCTGTTCAGTCGTATAGGCAAGACACTGCTGTATAAAATTCTTGTATCACGAGTAACTTTCGGTTACTTTCTTCAGCGGGATTTCTTATAATTACGATACTTCATTATATTTATTAGAAACCTTATAGGAGTTCAAAGTGATCCTAGTCTCTACTGACGGCACAGAATTATCTGACAAAGCAGTTCATACCGCAGCTAAATTGGCTAAGCAGCTGAATACTTCCGTCCTGGGAATTATTGTTGTCAAATCCAAGGGTGCAGAGTCTGCAATCAAAGCTCTCGATGATGTCAAAGATGTTTGCGAAAGAGCGGGGACACCTTGCGAAGTAGCTGAGATTATCGGTACTTCTGTTCCGGACTCTATTTTGAAAACAGCTCAAGAAAGAGATGTTCGTTTTATTGTAATGGCCAGCCGCGGTTTAGGAACTCTTGGCTCTCTCTTTATCGGCAGTTCAACTCAGCAGGTTTTGGCTAAAGCTGATCGTCCTGTTTTAGTTGTTCGTTAATCAGCAATAAATCCAGATATACAAGGACTCCTAAGGAGTCCTTCAGTTTTTTGAGCTAACCTCATATTCTTCCTATTATTTCCGGTTGGAGCCTGTTTCGAATGAGACCAGCAAACGATACTTTTTTAAGAGCATTATTAAAAGAAAAGACTGAATACACTCCTATTTGGCTGATGAGACAGGCTGGCCGCTATCTTCCAGAATATCGCGCAACAAGAGCAGAGGCCGGCAGCTTTATGGATCTGGCAATGAATCCACATTATGCTTGTGAGGTTACATTGCAGCCGGTGGAAAGATATCCGTTAGACGCTGCTATTTTGTTTTCTGACATTCTCACAATTCCGGATGCTATGGGCTTAGGTTTAAGTTTTCAAGCCGGGGAGGGCCCAAAGTTTGAAAAGGCGGTCAGAGACGAAGAAACCGTCAATTCCTTATTTGTTCCGGATCCAAGCGGAAAGCTCAAATATGTTACGGATGCAGTCGTTGAAATCAAGAAAGCATTAAATAACCGCATCCCTCTTATCGGCTTCTCAGGCAGCCCGTTTACTTTGGCGTGTTACATGGTTGAAGGAGGAAGCTCTTCTTCTTTCCAGAACGTTAAGAAAATGATGTATCAGAGGCCAGATCTTTTCCATAAAATTTTGGGAACCAACGCTGAGGCAGTTGCAGCTTACTTAAACGCTCAAATAGAGGCCGGTGTCAATGCCGTGATGGTATTTGATACTTGGGGTGGGTCCCTCGCCCACAGGCAATATAAAGAGTTCTCTTTAGCTTATATGAAGAAAGTCGTCGATGGTTTGATCAAAGAGCGAGACGGAGAAAGAATTCCTTCTATTGTATTCACTAAGGGCTCTGCACCTTGGGTAACCGACATTGCTTCCATCGGAGCTAATGCTATGGGCCTTGATTGGACTGTCAGCTTAGGTAAAGTCAGAAAACTAGTTCAGGATAAAGTTGCCCTCCAAGGAAATCTTGATCCTTCCGTCCTCTTCGCAGACGAAAAAGTTATCAGAGAACAGGCTCGTGCCGTGATTGATGATTTCGGCATGGTTGGCAACGGTGGCCACGTATTCAACTTAGGACACGGCATTGATAAGACAACTCCGCCGGAAAATGTTCAGTATCTTGTGGATGAAGTTCACAACTACAGTAAGAAATATCATCTCTAAAAAATAACTCCTTGAAGAAAAACCGTTGCAAGAGGCAGTGGAAGCTGCCTTTTCAACGGTTTTTCCCTATTGCCGGAACAAAAACTGCTGTTGCGCCTAAAGGCATAACAGCAGTTTTTGAAGCTTACAAGAAATTAAAGAACGATCTTTGCGAATAAGAATCCGACAGGAACAGCGGCCACGAGACCTAAAATTCCGGGAATAAAGAACGGATGGTTAATCACAAACGAACCATTCCACTTCCTATCCATATAAGAACCGGTATCATCACAAGCGATGGCAAAAGCTGTGGTTGGATACACCGTTGTAATGAACAGGGCAGAGCAGGCAACGAAGCTGGCGAGAATGGTTGCGGCATCGACACCCAAACTGGCTGCTACAGGAACCAGGAGGGCTGATGTTGCGCCCTGGCTGAATAACAACGCAGAAACACAGAAGAATGCTACGGCCAGCAAAGCTGGATACTGTTCCAAGAGATGGGTGGCAGAGGTCTTAATTTCCGGAATGTGAGCACCGATAATGGTCGAGGACATCCAGACGATACCGAGAACCACAATCAAGCTTTCCATACCGCCGCCGAATACCGGTGTATCTTTGATGCCGCTTAGCGGGAATCTGCAGACCCAGTAAGTGACAAGACCGCTCATCAGCATTGCGATGATGATAATGTCACGGCTGCCGAGACTATGGCCGATTTGTGTTTTGAAAAGAAGCATGCCGACGATAAATAAAACGGCAAGTAAGAAGATGCCGACGGACAGCTTTGCTTTGGCTGTGGTTGGTTGTTCTTCTTTCTGTTTGGACTTCAGAACCACTAAGCCTTCTTTCAGACGCTTCTGGAAGATCGGATCCTTTTCAAGATCAACGCCTTGGTAGCTGGAGATGATGACGGCTACGATGGAGCCGGCAATAGCCGCCGGAACGATTACGGCAAGAGCTTGACCGAAAGAAACACCCATTTTTTCAACCACAACGTACATAGCTGCTGTAGCTGCAGAAATAGGAGAAGCAGTAATGGCAATTTGGCTGGCGATAACAGCGCTGGTCAACGGTTGAGAAGGACGGACACCGTTTTCCTTTGCTACCTCTTGAATAACGTTTAAAACGCTCATGGCGGTAAAGCCGGTACCTCCAAGAACTGTCAAGAGAAAGGTAATAGCCGGAGCGAGGAAGTTGATGTATTTAGGATTCCCGCGCAGAAGCCGTGCGGAAATTTTAACCATGTAATCCATTCCGCCTGCAAGCTGCATACAGCTGATGGCAAAAATCACGGTAAGAATAATAAGAATGACATCAACCGGAATTTCGCCCGGTTTTAAACCCAGGCCGAAAACCGCTATTGCCATTCCTAAGCCGCCGGCCATGCCGACACCTACTCCTCCGAGTTTTGCAGCATAAATAATGCAGCCGAATAATATAGCGATTTCAAGATATATCATGGTTTCCTCCAATAAGAGGCCTAATAATCACTTATTTTTTCAAAAATTAACAGATAAACTCTACCTAATGTAGGTATTAATACTTACAAAAATTAGATAATTCTTTCAAATTTCTAAATAGTAATTGGTCCCGTTAATAATTTTTAGTTATGAGAAGAGGTGTTTTTTCTGAAACCCAAAAAAGGATTCGGAGGACATACAAGGTAACTATTGCAAGCCTTATGAGGCTCTCCTTTTTTCCTATAATTCTTGAAATGTCAGGTATTTAGTTCTAACGGAAGCAATGGATCAGAAGATAATCAAAGTAATCGTCGATACTCCTTTATGGGAGCCTCTCGATTATTTGAATGTGCCTGCTGAGAATCTAAAAGTCGGCGAGAGATGTCTTGTTCCCGTTGGGAGACGAACTTGTGTAGGTATTGTCGTTGGCTTTTCCCAAACAAGCAGTTTTCCGCAGGAACGGCTGAAAAACATTATCGGAAGGATTGACCGTCTATCTCCTCTTAGCGCTAACTGGCTTCGGTTTACTAAATTTGCCTCGAAATATTACCTTTCTCCGTGGGGAGAAACTGCGGTTCCTTCTTTGCCGAAATTCTTTCGAAGACCTCCCGGTCAGCGGCACGATTCTTCCTTGAACAGACTTAGAAAAACTAACTTTGTACTTAGCGGGCCGGATCAAGAACTCCCGGTTCTGAATGAAGAGCAAAAGCATGTTCTGGATAATTTTGTTCAAAACAAGTTCGGGGTAAGCTTGCTTTACGGTATTACCGGAAGCGGTAAGACGGAAGTCTATCTTCGGCTTATCCAAAAGGTTTTTGATAAAGATCCGGAAGCACAGATTCTGCTGATGGTGCCGGAAATCAATTTAACGCCACAGCTTGTAGAGAGAGTAGCCAAAAGATTTCCAAACCATGCTGTCGGCAGCTGGAACTCTAAAATGTCTGAAGGAGAAAAGGCGGCTACTTGGCTTGCAGCTCATGAAGGCCGACTGAATATTTTGGTTGGTACTCGTCTTTCCGTTTTTGCCAGTCTGCCTAAGCTTTCCATGATTCTCATTGATGAGGAGCATGACAGCTCTTATAAGGCGCTCGAAGGGGTTCGTTACTCTTCCCGAGATTTGGCCATTAAAAGGGCACAGATCGAGAACATTCCGATTCTCTTAGGTTCTGCTACCCCATCTTTTGAATCGTTCCAAAGAGCTCTTAACGGCGATTATCAGCTCTTCAAAATGACTAAGAGAGCCGTTCAGGATGCTCATCTTCCGGAATTGGAACTTATCGATATCTCTAAGGACAGAGTAAAAGGTGCGGCTCTGTGTGCTCAGGTAAGAGATGAAATTACTAAAACTCTTGAAAAGAAAGAGCAGGTTTTGATTTTCCTTAACCGCAGAGGTTATGCACCGGTGGTGACATGCAACAGCTGCGGCTGGGTTTCAACTTGTCCTCATTGTTCAACATTTGCGGTTTATCACAAGACAACCGGAAACTTGACCTGTCACTACTGCGGATGGACTACGCCTCTTCCGAGGCACTGTCCTAAATGTGGTTCCGTTGAAATTGTGCCGCTAGGCCGCGGAACGCAGAGAGTCGAAGAAGAGATTAAAGAGCTTTGGCCTGACGCAAACGTGATGCGCTTAGACCAAGACAGCACAAGACGCAAAGGGAGCGCTCAGGAAGTATTGGAAAGCGTCCACCAAGGAAAAGTCGATATACTTCTCGGAACTCAGATTGTGGCCAAAGGACACGATTTTAAGAAAGTTTCTTTGGTTGTCATTCTTAATTCCGATCCGGTGTTATTGTCGCCGGACTTTAGGGCAAGAGAAAGACTTTTTTCCGTACTGATGCAAGTTTCCGGCAGAGCGGGAAGGGGCGAGATACCTGGAAAGGTTTTATTGCAGACGCAGTACACGCAAGATCCTCTTTTCCACCATTTAAGCCGGCAGAACTACAGTGACTTTGCAACGGAGGAACTCAATTCAAGGGAGAAGACGAGATTACCTCCGTTTACCGCACAGGCTTTGGTTATTGCGGAAGGAAAAAAGATTAACGAGGTACTCAAGTACCTTGATGAGGTAAAACAAGCGGCGCTTTCTCTCCAATATCCGGGAATTCACATTTATTCCCCGATTCCGCAGTCGATTATGAGGATTCAGGATATTGAAAGAGGACAACTCCTGCTCGAAGCTGACAGTAAGAAAGTCATGCAAGAGTTTTTAGCTGTGTTTGCTCCTATATTGTTTGAAAAAATGAATAGGTTCAACGTTTATATCGACGTTGATCCGCTTAACTGTTGAGAAAAAATTGAAGCGAGAAGATTTTGAAATTATGGCTCCCGTAGGCTCATGGGAGTCTTTAACTGCCGCTATTCAGGGCGGTGCTGATTCTGTTTATTTCGGGGCCGGCGCATTAAATATGCGTTCTGCTTCTTCCAATCAGTTCTCTCCGGATGATCTGAAAGAAATCGCCAGAGTCTGCAAAGAAGCTGGTGTGAAGTCATATTTGACGGTTAATACCATCATGTACGATGATGATTTGAAGCTGATGCGTCAATATATCGATACGGCAAAAGAAGCAGATATTTCAGCCATTATTGCCTCCGACGTTGCGGTTATGAATTACTGCAATCAGATTGGAATTCCCGTCCACCTTTCAACTCAGCTGAACATTTCTAATTTGGAAGCTTTGAAGTTTTATGCGCAGTTCGCAGAGGTAGTAGTTTTAGCAAGAGAGCTGAACGTAAAACAAGTTAGACATATTTATGAGGGCATTCAATCTGAAAATATCTGCGGTCCGAATGGAGAGAAAGTCAGAATCGAGATGTTCTGCCATGGCGCTCTCTGCATGGCTGTCAGCGGCAAGTGCTATTTGAGTTTGAATACGGTCGGCAGAAGCGCCAACAGAGGCGGATGCATGCAGACCTGCCGCAGAGCCTATATCGTCAAAGATAAAGAAAGAGATGTTGAGCTTGAAATCGATAACCAATATATCATGTCCCCGAAGGATTTGAAGACGATCGGATTCTTGGATCAGATGGTTAAGGCAGGTGTGCGAGTTTTCAAGATCGAAGGGCGTGCCCGCGGTCCCGAATACGTCAGAACAGTTGTTGAATGCTACAACGAAGCTTTAGAAAGCATTCTGCAAGGTAAATGGAATGAGGAATTGAGCAAATCTTGGGATGACAGACTCAAGACGGTTTATAACCGCGGATTCTGGAACGGCTATTATCTTGGTCAGACTCTAGGGGAGTGGAGCAACCGTTACGGTTCTCAAGCCACTGAACGCAAGGTTTACGTTGGCAAAGGCATCAAACATTTTGCTAAACCCGGTATTGCAGAGTTTTTAGTACAGGCTGAAAACATCAAGAAAGGCGAAAAAATGCTGGTTACGGGTCCAACCACCGGTGCTGTTTATTTCAATTTGGATGAACCTTGGGTTGATCAGAAACAAGTGGATGAAGTCATCAAAGGTCAGCACTTTACATGCAAGGTTCCTGAGAAAATCAGAGAGAATGACAAACTCTACGTTGTCCGCAGCGTTGAGCTGGATAATATTTTGAAGTAAGACTTAAGCTTTTTAGAATTACAAAAACGGCTGTTCCTAGTTTTTGTTCCTTGATGGAAGAGAACAGCTGTTTTTAACATCTAATAACTTAGCACTTATACAGAAAGTGAATACTTGCTAGCATTTTAGAGATTTAGATCCAAAAATCTGTACTTTTTTTATATTCCAAGTTGGTTCTCTTGCTTAAAAGGTGAAAGATTTATGGATAGACGTTTGCGAAAGCCTCTTCTGGCAATTAGAATGACACTTTCTCGCACCTGTAGCTCACTTGGATAGAGTACTGCCCTCCGAAGGCAGGGGTAGTGGGTTCGATTCCCGCCAGGTGCGCCATTTCTTTTCTTCTTTTGTAATTGTGGAGGTGTTTTTAGGCGCTTCCTCGGTTCTATCCCAGTAAGCCTGAGATTCTGCAATCTTTACGCCAAGTTCCTATTCCGTACATATTCTTGTCTAATGGAACATATCTCGAAAACCATAAAACCGCGGAACTGACAGGCTGGTTATCGGATAACCTTGCTAGCTGAAAGAAATTTGAGTCACCGTTTAATTTAGTCGACTGCGCCTTAGAAAAAATGCCTGGTATCTCGCCACGGGTTTTCTATAAAAATAAAAAGGGATTGTCTATAAGTTTTGCATGCTTATTTTTATAATTCTTGGGCTAAGTACTTTTAGACGTTTCGATTTTTTAAATAAGAAGGTTTTGACGAAGTCATGTTGTCAACGTTGCTCACTATCGCAGGGGTACATATTATCGCTCTTGCTTCTCCTGGTCCCGATACTTTCATTGTCATGCAAACTGCTGCAAGTAAGTCTAGAAAAGAAGCCATAATGTGTGTGCTGGGAATTACTGCTGGGGTTGCGGTTTGGGCTGCTGTGTCCTTGTTGGGACTGCAGTGGCTTTTTGATCAGTTTGCGTGGCTTCACAAGACCATTATGCTAATGGGCGGCATTTACTTGGGCTGGATGGGCTTTAAGATTTTGAAGAGTTCATTAAAGGCCTCAACGTCAGCAACTGCAAATTCCCCACTTGGTACTCAAGAGGCTAAGTCAAAGTCATTTTTGACTGGACTATTCACTAACCTTGCGAACGCCAAGGCTCTTGTCTACTTCAGTTCAGTTTTCGCTTTATTTATCAAGCCTGATATGGACTGGACTCAGAGTCTCCCAATTTTTCTTTTGGTAATCACGGAGACTTTCTTATGGTTTTCTTTTGTAGGCCTGTTAATAGGCCTGCCTAAACCTAAGCGAATTTATCAGAGTGCCGGAAAATGGATTGACGGTGCATGTGGCGCAATATTCGGAGTATTCGGTGGCGGTTTAATTTACAGCGCTTTAAAAGAGTAATTTCTTTGTAAAATCTTTCGAATTCAGAGGCAGCTGAAAAAGGTTTAGCTGCCTCTATGTATTTCAAATGTGGAGTTGGGAGCGTCAGCTACAACACCATAAGCTAAAGTCTTCTTCTTAACGATTCTGCATGACCTATTAACCATGAAATTATGGATCTAATCACCTTCTTTACGGACTTTCAGCTGCATAGCCGAATTGGTAGGAATGACGTTTCTCTATTTCCCGGCTTTATTAGGCGGACACTAATGCAACCAAGTCTTTTGCCTTAACGAGCATTCCTCAAACTTCGCTTACGGTGGTACATACTTGGCCCAGACTTTTCCGGGTTAGGCATACCAAAAAACTTCGCCCGCATGACAAATTAATGCAAGATGGGCTCCTAAGAGATAATTGACGTCATCAAGCAGTCTTTTGCAGATTGTGAAGAGCTACCACTTTCGCGTTCTTCTTCAGGTTGGAAAATCAGCTTAATTTTATGTCGGTTGGTTTGTCCTGTTTTTGAACCGATAAGCAACTTAATGGCCTAAATCTTTAGTAGTACGCGCGTAGTTTTTCTGGGATAGTGGGATGCATGGGAGTTGCCAGTTCTGGCCTCCTCTGCCTACCTCAAATTCCTTGGAGGAAATATGCAAATAACCAAACGTAATTTTTTGAAAGGTTCCGTAGCTACTACTTTAAGCCTTGGTTCTTCATTGTCTTTAATACCAGCGAAGGCCGCTCCTACTAACGCACCGGTTAAATGGGACGAGAGTTTTGATATGGTCATTATCGGTGCAGGGGGTGGCGGCCTAATGGCAGCTCATTACGCTCAAGAGCAAGGTCTGAAAGCAGTTGTTCTTGAGAAATTACAATTTGTGGGTGGATCCAGCGCTCTTTGCGGAGGGTCAATTTCCGTTGCTAATACTATTCCTCAACAAGAAAAAGGGATTAAAGACAGTGATGAGCTTTTCGTGGCTGAAATGTTGAAAGTCGGTAAGAATAAGAATGATCCTGCACTTGTAGAGGCGCATGTAAAGAGCATTCGCAAAGTTTATGACTTTATTTATGAGACATTAGGAGCAAAGCCTGATGTAATTCGTGCAGTTTCAGGTATGAGCGTGCCGCGTGCTCACTTGTACTATCCGCCATCAAAGCTTATTAGCCAAATTTACAATTATGTAAAGGACCAGCAAAAAAGTTCCCTTTTACTTCAAATGCCCGGCCAAACGTCTAGTTTGGCAAAATGGTCGTATTGCCGGCGTGTTAGCAGAAAGGGACGGGAAGCCTTTTTATGTTCAAGCAACTAAGGGTGTCTTGATTGCTACAGGTGGCTTCCAATACAACAAGGCCTTGATGGAAAAATACAATCCGTTGATGGCTAAAGTTACTCCGGCCGGAGGAGCAGGAAGTACAGGCGATGGGTTGTTAATGGCCCAGGCTTACGGCGCTGATGTACTGGATACTAATTACATCAAAGCTACCTTTGGCTATCAAATGACATCTCATCCAAATTCGCTGCACGCATATTATTCCGGTGCGATAGTAGTCAACCATGCAGGTAAGCGTTTTGTAGACGAGTCAATTTCTTATAAGTTGATCAGTGATGCAGCATTGGGACAACCCGATAAGTTTACTTTCCAGCTCTTCGACGAGAAAGTCCGCAGTGAAATGGGAGGAATGACTAAGCGATTCGCAGAAATTCTTGACGTTCCTGAATTGAAAGCAGGTAAAGACACTCCTTACTGTTTCGCTGGTCAGACTCTTGAAGAAGTTGCAACGAAAGCAGGAGTCGATCCGGAAGGGCTACAAGCTACTGTGGCTCAATACAATGCCGATGTGGAGAAAGGCAAGGACTCTCAATTTGGTCGAACTTCTTTGACATCCGGATTCGGACAGATGAAGAAGATTGAAACACCTCCTTTCTTCCTTTATCCTTCAGTTCCACGGTGCATCGCAACTTACTGCGGTATCAAGATTGATCCGAGAGCAAGAGTTATCGACGTTTTCGGTGAACCAATTCCTGGCCTGTACGCTTGTGGTGAGGCCACCGGCGGAGTTCATGGAGCGGCTTACATGACCGGAACAGCATTTGGCAAAGCATTTTCTTTCGGAAGATTAGCGGCTCTGGATATTGCCAAAAATTAAGAACTGCAAGTTTTCGACAAATTGAGGTTTGTTAGAAAATTAAGGCTGCTCGAATTTGGAAGAGCAGCCTTTTTAAAGAGAAAGGTTTAATTTCGGCCGTTTAGTTTTAAGAGGCAGCCTTTGAAGATATCGAATGCGGTTTCCATACCTTTTTCATCGAAATCAAATTCTCTCTGGTGATGCGCTGCAGTTCTGTCAGCACCGACTACAAAGAACTCCGTTTTTCCCCCTCTAGCGCGCACTCGAGAGGCAAGAAGTGTGAAGTCCTCTGAGCATCCAATCTTCTTCCGTTCAACGACTTTATGACAAGATGGTACTGTTTTGGCAACTTCGGCCACGAGCGAAGCTAACTCCTCATCATTTCTGAGTTCTCCGCCTTCGCCTACTTTTTCAATTTCATATTGAACATCGTAAGCAAGTGCGGTACCTTTGACGATTCTGCATGCTTGATCAACCATGAAATTATTGATTTCATCGCTCTCCCCACGGACCTCCATCTGAATAGTCGCATGGACCGGGATGACGTTTCTGCATTCGCCAGCCTTCATCAGTCCGACGTTAATGCAGCCCAGTCCTTTGCCATGGCGTGCCATTCCTAAAAGTTCACTTACAGTGGTGCATGCGCAGGCAAGAGCATTCCGGCCGAGGTGAGGACTCATTGTTGGATGGGCCGGGGCTCCCTTGAGATGTATGTCGAGCTTGGTTGTCGAGAGCAGACCGATGGGATAAACGCAAACTTCACCTGTCGGACACATCATTGCAAGATGCGCTCCCAATAGATACTGGACGTCATCAAGCAGTCCGCTGGCTGATTGTGCGGCGCCCCCTCTCACACCTTCTTCTGCAGGTTGGAAAATAAGCTTAATTCTGCCGGTTAGCTTGTCTTGGTTTTCTATTATCCAGTGGGCAAGATTTAAGCCAATAGATGTATGACCGTCGTGACCGCATGAGTGCATTTCCCCCGGATGGCAAGAACGGAATTTTTCCTTATTCGGCAAATGTTCTTCCTTGTCGGTCTCTTCAACACCTACACAGTCAATATCAAATCGTAAGGCTGTGACGGGGCCCGGTCTGCCCGTGTCAAATTCTGCTATGCAGCCTGTGTAGCCTTGCATTCTTTCTAAGGTTTCTTCACTTACTCCCGAGTCGCGGGCTCTTTGAATGCTCTTTTCTACGAAAACCAGATCTCTGCCCATCACCTGATCTAAGCCAACTTGTTGGATTCCTGTATGAAGAGTCCAACCCAAAGGATCAAGAGTTTCGATAATTTTTGCTGTTGTTTTGAATTCTCCCCAACCCATTTCCGGAATTTTGTGGAGTTCGCGACGAATTCGAACTAAATTTTCTTGATAGTTCATTGAAGTTCTCCTCTAAACCATAGTTAATGCTACGAAGATGACAGCTATGAGCATTGGAAGCCAAAGCCGTTTCGTTAAATCAATAGGATTAATTGATGCTAACCCACAAATAACGATTGCGACGCCGGAGATAGGGCTCATCGTTCTGCCTAAGGCTCCTGAAAGTGCCGCCATCATTCCAAGCGTGGGGATTTCCATTCCGAATTCTTGTGCGTGCGGTGTTACTGCTTCATTGAAAGCAAACGCAGCTGCGTCTCCGGAGCCTGTAATGACTCCCATTACAAATGGACCGATTGAGCCGCCCCAGCGAGCAATTTCATTGGATTGTTTAAGTACATTGATGAAAGCATCAATAAGACCGCATGTCTTTAGACCTGCTGCAAAAACGCCTGCGGAAATGATGATGCCAAGAACCTGACCATAACCTTTTCCCATTCCTGCGAAGAAATTCTTTGAAAAGGTTTGAGGATTGACTCTAGAAACAATCAGAGTGTAGATGGAGCCGATAACCATGGCTTGGGCAACACCGGTTTTCAGTGATGGGACCCATAAGTTGCCGATCACCAGAATAGCAACCGGAATTAAAGGAGCTAAGGCTTTAAAGAGACTTATTTCATGAATCGAAGTTCCTTCTTCAACCAACTTTTGTTCTTGGGAGCTGTTAGTTCCATAATCTTTCATAATCCAGCACATGACGGTGACGCCGATGACTGCAATTGCGCCGCACACCAGCGTGTAATTCATGTGGACGCCTATGGTCTGCATGACGCTTAAGCCTGAGATCTTCGCAACATAAGCATTGTGAGAGAGGCCCGGTGAGAGCATCGAGCCGAAGGTTCCCGCTAAGATTGCTGCACCCGCGGCCTGAGGAGAAACTTTTGCTCTCAAGAGAAGCGGGATTAGAGTAGGACCAACCGCAGCCGCACACCCTGCAGCAGAAGGAATTGCAATGCAGATGAAGTACGTAAGGGCAGTCGTGGCCGGGACCAGAAGGAAGCCAAATTTTGAAAGAGGTGCAGATAAAAGTTTAACTAAATGGACATCACACTCAGTCATCTGAATGACCATGGCGAAGCCCATCGAGGAGCAGATAGCAAGAATAAGGCCATTATTGGTCATCGACTTTGCAAATGCATCTAGCGCACCCATAGGCTGTAAAGAGATACAGGCCAAGAATAAACCCGCTGTTATTAATACGAGCTTAGTCTCATACCGTTTAATTAACGCCCAAACAGTCACGAGGACGACAGCTATTCCAATCCAAGCAGTGATTGACATAGATTTCTCCTTAAGATTTTATAAATTGAATTTTTAGCTTCTGCGTGGATTTCGGTAAGGCCAAAATATGCTACATTGTTTTTGCTATTACGGAACAGAGTATGAAACGCGTTGATTTCATTGAAATTCTTTATTCATTTTTGTGTTTGGAAAAACATAGAAACTTTCAGTCAGCTGCTGAAGAGCTGAATGTTTCGAAATCGACCTTGTCTCGTAGGATGACGATGTTGGAAAAAGAGCTGGGTGAAGTGCTTTTTATCCGAGACTCTACTCCAATCGGCTTGACTGAACATGGAACAAAGTTTCTAAGGGACGCTCTTCGCATTAAACAGAAATACGAATTACTCAACGAACAGATAGAGAGCTCGTCAGCAAGTCCAAAAGGAACCGTCTATATCTCAGCACCTAGCGCAATTGGGAACGGCCTTTTAATTGGATGGATAAAACAGTTTCAGGACATCTATCCGGAAATTATTATTGATTTAACACTGACGCTTGGCCCCGTAAGAATTCTTGCGCCGGAATGCGATATTCGAATCAACCACGGCTTGTTTCCTTGCGAACGAGTTCTTGCAAGGCCGTTAGGATGCATGCTTCGAACTATGGTAGCTTCCGAAAAATATCTTTCTGAAAAAGGACTGCCAAAAACTCCTTTCGATCTGGAACAACATAATTTGTTAGGCGGAAATGACTTGATCGCAGATTCAAAGCTTGTTCTGCGATCAAAAAACGAGGTAATAACCGTTCCGTATTTTCCAAGGCTCAGATTGAAAGATCATGTGGCAGCTCGCACGGCCGCAATTTGCGGATTAGGAATTTCTGTACATGCATTTCAATACGATACCTGGGAATATATTAGGAGAGGACAACTGTGTGAAGTGCTTCCGGAATGGAAACCAGAGGCAAGTCCGGTTTCTCTCCTGCTTCCCCAAAATAAAACCTTATCCTCGGCTTCCCGGACTCTTGCGGATTTTATAGAGGAGAGATGGAAGTCGCATCCTCATTTGACACATGACTAAGAAAAGAACAGCGATTATCCAGTGGCGTTGCTTTGTAGAGGCCGTAAGCTGCGGAAGTATGCTAAAGGCCTCAGAAATTCTTCAGATGGAGGTTTCGGAAGTTAGTCAGCAGATCAAGGCATTAGAAGTGACCTTAGGAGAGACTCTGCTCGAGAGAAATCAACGAGGAGTCCGCCCGACATGGGCCGGCCAAAAGAGATTAAACGAAGCTAAAGAACTCATTCGTTTGATCGAAGAAGTCTTTCGAAAAAAGACGGCTAAAAGGACAAGTTTGCGAGTTGCAGTGCCGGTTTCCATTGGAAGATTGTTTTTGGATTGGATTGGACAGTTCGAAAAGGAGTTGGGTGAGAGCGCCTCTATTGAAGTTATCCAGTTTGTAGAAAACTCACCTTATGATTTGTGGAGTTTCGATTTGTTCATCTGCAAAGATACGCTGCCCAATGAAAGAATCATTGCGCGGGCATTGGGGGGAGTAGAAAGAGTCATCTGTGCCTCTCCGAGCCTCTTTAAGAACGGACGGCTTCCGAAATTTCCTGAAGAGCTTCTCGAATTTCCTTTGGCCATGAGACAAGGTAAAGAAGAACTGTTGAGTACGAATACTGAAAAAATGCGAATTAAAACAAGTCCTCAATTTTTGGTTAACTCTTCTTCGGCTTTAATTGACACGGCTGTTTTAGGCCATGCCATAGCGGTCGGTGTTCCTCTGTGGGCAATCAAAGAGGAATTAGCTTCCGGAAAACTGCTCAGAATTCTGCCGGAGTGGAATTTGGAGCCAACGGTAGTTTGGGCCGTGTGGAAACCGCAAGAAGGCAAAAATCCAATGACGAAGAAGTTGTATTCGTATTTTCAGGAACGCTGGAGAACGGAACCGGGATTAATTAACGATGGTACAGAAAGCCTCCAATCTGCTCACACAGGTTTTCATTGAGTTACCTATCTAGACAAAGTTACTTTGAATGTGCGTGATATGGGCAATTTTGTTACGCGAATTAATATTAAAATTCGCAAATCAACTATTAAGGAAGCGCTGTGAAGTTACCTACAAATATTGAGTTTCACAATAAATCGAAGATTATGAATATCTCCTACCCTGACGGAGATTACGAACTGACATATGAATTCCTGCGTGTTTTTTCTCCTTCCGCAGATGTTCAGGGACATACTCCGGATCAAGCAAAACTTCAGGTCGGGAAGCGAGACGTGACTATTGTCGACGTTGCTCCGGTTGGAGAATACGCTCTGAAATTAACTTTCTCCGACGGCCACGATTCCGGTATCTACAGCTGGGAATGGTTGGAAGATCTCGGTAAAAACAAAGAAGCTCTCTGGGCAGCTTACCTCGAAGATCTGAAGGAAGCAGGTGCCAGCCGTGACCCTAACGATCCGGCTAACGAACCATTCAAGGAAAAACCAAAATCTAAGTGCTCAGGCCATTAATCGATGAATAAAGAAGTTAACAGCCAAATGCCGGATAAAAAAACAAACGAACACTTGACTGATTTTGGCTATCAGACTATCCCTGAAGAAGAAAAAGAGAGTCACGTAAAAGAAGTTTTCGATGAAGTGGCTCCTAAGTACGACATCATGAATGACGTACTTTCCTTCGGCATGCATAGACTGTGGAAAAAATATACGGTTGACAAGGCTGCCGTTAAGCCCGGCATGAATGTCCTCGACATCGCCGGAGGAACCGGAGATCTCTCAATTGCTATGGCCGATAAAATCGGGGACGGCAAGCTCTGGCTTACCGATATTAATCTCAGTATGTTGAGAATCGGCAAGAAACGCATGAAGCAGCATCATTTCGATGCTTACTACACGACTTGCGATGCAGAGGCTCTTCCGTTTCCGGACGATTATTTTGACGTTATTACCGTCGCTTTCGGCTTGCGCAATATGACCCACAAAGACAGAGCATTAAAAGAAATGCTCAGAGTGTGTAAACCCGGTGGAAAAGTGATGGTTCTAGAGTTCTCTAAACCGGACAAGTGGCTTGCCCCGTTTTACGACTTTTATTCTTTTAAATTAATGCCTTGGATTGCGGCTAAGATCACCGGGAAGGCTGAAAATTATCGTTACCTGGTTGAGTCGATTCGCATGCACCCGGATCAGCACACTCTTGCTACAATCATGCAAGATGTCGGGATGAAAAATGTCTCCTGGACAAATTTAACTTTTGGAATTACAGCTCTCCATATTGGATATAAAGAAAAATCTTAATAAAGGAAATGGAATGAAAAAATTTCTTGCTGCTCTTCTGATTGGCCTCTCTCTGGTCACATTTACGCTGGATGCGTCAGCAGCTCGTCTTGGCGGCGGTGCAAGCTTCGGCCGTTCTATGTCCGTACCTAAAGCCTCTCCGTCTTTCCCAAAGGCAGCTCCTTCCACAGCAAAACGTCCCTCAGCTGCCCCTGCAGCCGGTGCAGCCGCCGCGGCTAAATCAGGCGGTCTCGGACGCAGCCTCTTAATCGGTGCTGCTACAGCTCTCGGCTTTATGGCCCTCGCAAATATGCTTGGCCTCGGTGAAGGCTTTGCCCAGATTCTCATGTTCTTGGCTTTGGCTGCGCTTGCTCTCTTTGCCTTCAGGTTCTTTGCAGCGAAGAAAGCCGCTTCCTCTGCAGGCAATTCGTCGCAGAATTCAACAAATATTTTCCAGCGCCCCTCTCAGCCTGAACCTTATTCAGCTCCAGAGCCAATGCAGAAAGAAGCTTCTAATCCTTTCTCCGGAATGGCTTCAAGACCGGGTTCTGCTATGGACGAGTTCTCTGATTCTCCTTCCACAGGCGCTCAGAGCTCTGACTCTTCTTTTGAAGTTCCTGCAGAATTCGACAAAGAAGCTTTCCTTCAGATGTCTACTTCTTACTTCAAGATGCTCCAAGGTGCTTGGGACAGCGGTGATATGGACAATTTGTCTAATTACTGTACGGACGATATGTTCATCGAATTGACACACAGACGCCGTGAAATTAAGGGCGCCAACGTCACAATGATCCTGTCCTTGACACCGTCCCTGGCCGGTTTCGAAACAACTCCGACAGAGTACGTTGCATCCGTCCTCTTTGAAGGCAAACTCAATGAAAACGGAGAACCGACAGACGTCAAAGAAATTTGGAACCTTGTCAAACCTCGCGAAGGTAAATCCGGTTGGTTGTTAGCCGGCATTGAACAAGCCGAATAAGCTTCAAAAAATAAGTTTTTTTGCAGCCCACATTCAAATTTGGATGTGGGTTTCGTTTTTTTAGCAACAGACTTTCTCGCTTTCCTGAACGTTGGGTAATTATTGGTCTGAATCCGGCGTTTTTAAATTAAAATTAATCAATTAAACCCAAGTTTTTTTCTCCTGTCGATTAAAGCCGGCAGTTTCCGTTTTTTAAGGAAAAACAAAACTAATGAAATTAGCGATTTTTGTTGGTTTGTACTTGTTGTGTACTGTCGGCATCGGTTTGTATGCTGCGACTCGTGTTAAGAGCACAAGTGACTATGCGTTAGCAGGACGCTCCCTTCCCTTGATTATGGTGGTCACCGCTACATTTGCCACCTGGTTTGGAAGCGAATCTGTATTGGGAACTCCCGGTCAGTTTATTAAAAATGGACTGGAGGGAGTCGTTGAAGAGCCTGTCGGATCCAGTATGGCCTTGATTCTGGTCGGCGTCTTCTTTGCGAGAAAGCTCTATAAGATGAGCCTGCTGACGGTGGGCGACTTTTATAGACGCCGGTATGGTGTCTCTGTAGAACTTGTCTGTTCCATCTTTGTCGTGCTCTCCTACCTTGGCTGGGTTGCGGCGCAAGTGGCAGCTTTGGGTCTGGTTATGCACATCCTGACCGAAGGCTATATCAGCGTGAGTGTGGCAATGATTATTGGAACAATCGTGGTGCTCATCTACACGGTTTTCGGCGGTATGTGGTCTGTGGCCCTTACCGATTTCTTCCAGATGATCATTATCGTAATTGGCTTAACTCTGGTGGCGGTTTTCGCTTCCAGCATGGCCGGCGGAGTCGAGAACGTCACAAATTATGCCGTGGATCACGATTTGTTCAGGTTCTTTCCGGAAAATTCCGTAAAGGGCTGGCTCTTCTGGATTTCGGCTGCCATCACAATGATGATTGGCTCTATTCCGCAACAGGACGTGTTCCAGCGAGTTATGTCTGCGAAGACTGAAAGGATTGCGTGTATCGGTCCAATCATCGGCGGATCTTTCTATCTGGTTTTTGCTGCAATTCCAATGTTTATTGTTGTTGCAGCTTCCGTTGCGGTTCCTGATATGGCTGCCGGACTGATGAATACCGATCCTCAAGAGATTCTGCCGACCTTCATTAAAGAACACATGCCGCTGTGGCTGAGGATTCTATTCTTCGGTGCCGTTCTTTCTGCCGTTATGTCCACAGCCTCAGCAACTATGCTCGCTCCGACCACAACTTTCGTGGAAAACGTTTTAAGAAACATTATTCCGTTGAGCGACAAGAGAGAGTTAAAGGCCATGAGAATCTCTTTGATTATCTTCGCCTTGGGTGTTTTGGCATACTCTCTCTCTATGGAAGGAACACCGATTTATGAATTGGCTGCGATGGCTTATCAGTTCCCGGTTATCGGGGCTTTCTGGCCGCTGACTTTAGGTTTGTATTGGAAGCGTTCCACAACCTTCGGCTGCTGGTTCTCTATCTTTGTCGGCACTGTGGTTTGGTCTTACTTAACCTTCACCACGATGGGAGAAGAAATCCCTGCTTTGCTCGGCGGTTTTGTCGCTGCCGGTTTAGCACAGGTTGTTGGTTCCCTTATCCCGATGAAGATGAATAGAGACTGTGTGAAGAACTGGGAAGAGAACAAAGATAAATATCTGTATGACGCTGCTGCGTAAGAAGGAAAATCAATGAATGTAGTTATCTTAGCCGCCGGCAAAGGCAAGAGAATGAATTCTTTTTTGCCTAAGGTTTTGCAAAGACTAGGCAATAAGCCGATGCTGGAATGGGTTTTAGATTCTGCCGAGACTCTTTTACAAGGACAGTCTCCTGTTGTTGTGATTGGTCACGGTGCCGAACAGGTAAAAGAATACTTTGCCGCTCGTCCCGTTAAGTTTGCACTTCAGGCCGAGCAGAAAGGAACCGCTCACGCCGTTGCACAAGCGATTCCAAGCCTGGAAAACAATGAATCCGTATTGGTTCTTTACGGAGACGTTCCGCTCATTTCTCCGGCAACTTTGGAAGAATTTTCTAAACAGGCCGGAGACGAAGTGGGATTACTGACGGTTGAGCTAGATAATCCGACAGGTTACGGCAGAATTCTTAGAGATGAGGCAGGTGAGGTCGTCGGTATCGTTGAAGAAAAAGATGCTTCTGATGAGCAGCGAAAGATCAAAGAAGTCAACACCGGCATCATGATTATCCCGGGAGATAAGATTAAGGGGTGGCTGTCTCAAGTCGGATGTGCCAATAAGCAAAACGAATACTACCTGACGGACTTAATCGGCTTTGCAGCTAAAGAAGGCGTCAAGATTCATACTCTCAAGACGAAAGATCATTGGGAGGTTGAGGGAGTTAATGACAAGACTCAGCTCCAACGTCTCGAAAGAGCTTTGCAGAGGAAACAGGCCGCGAAGTTAATGGCTCAGGGTGTTGGTTTGGCTGATGCTGAACGGATTGATATCAGAGGTTCTTTGACATGCGGAAAAGACGTTTTTATCGATGTCGGCTGTGTGTTTGAAGGTGATGTTGTGCTCGAAGACAATGTCCGGATTGGACCCTACTGTGTCATTCGCTCTACAAAAATCTGTGAGGGTACTGTCGTAGATGCGTTTTCACACTTTGATAAAGCCGTGGTCGGAGAATCTGCGAAGATCGGTCCGTTCGCACGTCTTAGACCAGGTGCAGAGCTATCCGAAGAGGTACATGTAGGCAACTTCGTGGAGATTAAGAAGAGCGTCATCGGTAAAGGAAGCAAGGTTAATCATCTTTCCTATATCGGCGACTGCGATATGGGTTCTAACGTTAATATCGGTGCAGGCACCATTACATGCAATTATGATGGCGTTAATAAATTCCGCACTGTCATTGAAGATGACTGTTTCATCGGCAGCGACACTCAATTAGTAGCACCGGTAACGGTTCATAAACACTCTACTGTAGGCGCCGGAGCCACAGTGACCAGAGATGTGCCGGAAGATTGTTTATTTGTCCGCAGGGCGAAGCCTGTGACAATTCCAGGTTGGCCGAGACCAACCAAAAAATAAAGATTTGGAGAGTTAAAGAATATGTGCGGTATTGTCGCAGCAAGCAGTAATAGAGATGTCGTTCCAATCCTCACGGAGGGATTGAGACGTTTAGAGTATCGCGGCTATGACTCCTGCGGTATTGCTATTGTTGACGAGGGTAAGCTTAAAAGAACTCGTACAGTAAAAAGAGTTAATGCGCTAATCGAACAAACTAAGATTGAAAATCTTAGCGGTCTTACCGGTATTGCTCATACTCGATGGGCAACTCATGGCGCGCCGGAAATCTGCAATACCCATCCTCATTTTTCTCACAATATGATGGCTGTAGTTCATAACGGCATCATCGAGAACTATGAAGAAATCAGAGAAGAACTGATCGAAAAAGGCTATGAATTCTTAAGTCAGACCGATACTGAAGTTATCGTTCACTTAGTGCATAGCCTCTACGAGGGAGACTTGCTTAAAGCCGTTGAAAAGGCAGTACAGCGTCTTAGAGGTGCTTATGCCATCGCCCTGACTTGCATTAACGAGCCCAACCGCGTGGTTGCTACGAAGAAAGCCGCTCCGTTAGTGGCCGCTCTGGGAGAAGGCGAAAACTTTGTTGCCTCTGACCCAATCGCATTGGCAGGCGTGACAGACAAGTTTATTTATCTTGAAGACGGTGATGTAGTTGACGTTACTCGGGAAAAAGTCGCCATTTGGCATAAAGAGGGAGAGGAATACAAAACCATCGAACGTCCGGTTTCCATCATCCATGAGTTTTCTTCTGAAATTTCTCTCGGCAACTACAACCACTACATGCAGAAAGAAATTTTTGAACAGCCGAGAGCCATTGCCGATACTTTAGAGGGTGTACAAGGTATTACCGGAGCTATTTTCGGCTTTGAAGCTCCGGAGATGTTCAAGAGACTCAAGAGAGTTTTGATTATTGCCTGCGGCACCAGCTATTACGCCGGCCTGATCGGAAAGTATTGGATTGAATCTATCGCAAAGGTTCCGGTTGACGTTGAAATCGCCAGCGAATACCGCTACAGAGAATCCGTTCCCGATCCCGACACACTCGTGCTGACTATTTCTCAGTCCGGAGAGACGGCAGATACGCTTGCTGCTTTGAGACATGCTCAAGATCTCGGCATGGATATGACCATGACCATCTGCAATGTAGCCACGAGTGCAATGGTCAAGGAAACGAAGGCTCACTACATTACCAGAGCCGGCGTTGAAATCGGCGTCGCTTCCACAAAGGCTTTCACTACCCAGCTGGCAGCTCTTTATTTGCTCGCTCTTGCCATTTGCAAGGAAAAAGGCAGGCTTACTCCGGAAAGAGAAGAACAAGCCATTAGAGAGCTGCGTCATTTGCCGAAGAGTATGGATGTTGTTCTTAAACAAGAACCGGAAATTAAGAAATGGGCTGAGCTTTTTGCCGACAAGAACAATGCATTGTTCCTCGGCCGTGGTGCTCATTACCCAATCGCCTTGGAAGGTGCTCTCAAGCTCAAAGAAATCAGCTACATCCACGCTGAAGGATATCCTGCAGGTGAATTAAAGCACGGACCTTTAGCTTTAGTAGACGGTAATATGCCCGTCGTTACCGTGGCACCGAACGACGAATTGATTGAGAAGCTTAAGAGCAACATGCAGGAAGTCAGAGCCAGAAAGGGCGTGCTTTTTGTGTTCTCTGATGCTGACTCCAATATCGAGCCATCCGACGGAATCCATGTGATAAAGTTGCCGGAGAACTACGGTGACTTATCTCCGATTCTTCATGTCCTTCCTTTGCAGCTTCTTGCTTACCACACTGCCTTAGTAAGAGGAACCGACGTCGATAAGCCAAGGAACCTTGCTAAGAGCGTTACTGTGGAATAGCTCTGGGATCCGTATAGGGACGCTTCGGCGGCTCTGTACGGAGTAATAAAAGTTGGTGTTTCAACTATCATTAGACGAGGTAGGATATTGGTTAATTAGGAAATATATAAAGAGGGATTGCAAATGTCATCTGAAGCGAGAAACTTACCACTAGGCAATTCGTCTTTTGAGAGGCTGCGTCAGTCAAAGCAGATCTACGTAGACAAAACTCAAATGATTTTTGAGTTGGCCACTACTAGTGGAAAATATTTTTTGGCAAGACCTAGACGTTTCGGTAAGTCTTTACTTGTTTCTACATTCGAATCCCTCTTTAAGCATGGGGTAAGGGATTTTGAAGGATTAGAGATTCAGCAACTGTGGAATGAGGACGTTAGTTCCTATAAGGTTGTAAGGCTGGATTTTTCACGGTTGAAGGTTTCTGTTCCAAATTCAGACTTTTGTTCTGATTTCGATAATTTTTTGGAAGCAGAGTTCGGGAAAATTGGCTTCTGTAGAAAGAATAAGAATCTCCAGTTTCTCAATGAGTTGTCTAATTTTCTTTCGGAGCTGCCTGTTTCCTCTTTAGTTCTACTAATCGACGAATACGACGCTCCTTTGACTTCCTGTTTGGAAGATAAAGAATTGTTCGAATCAGTTAGAACAAAGATCAGTGGCTTTTATTCTA
Source organism: Turicimonas sp. TL08 (assembly GCF_054660695.1). NCBI lineage: Bacteria > Pseudomonadati > Pseudomonadota > Betaproteobacteria > Burkholderiales > Sutterellaceae > Turicimonas > Turicimonas sp. TL08. The sequence goes on along the minus strand of NZ_BAAGDP010000005.1, from coordinate 37,682 downwards.
TTCTTAAGTCCAATGATAGTTCTACGAGGTTTCTATTCATAACTGGAGTAACGAAATTCACTAAAACTACTATTTTCTCCGAGTTAAACAACCTGTATGACATCTCTTTGGATCCCACTTACGGAACACTTTTGGGCTATACCCATAAAGAAGTGGAGAAATATTTTCCTGATTTTATTCTCAAAGCTTGTACATCTTTAGAAATGGAAAAAGGAGAGTTGTTGGATGAACTTACCAAAAATTACGATGGATTCTGCTTTGATGAACAAGCCTCGTCCCACGTCTTTGCTCCATGGTCAATTTTAAAATTTTTCTTAAATCCTGAACGTGGATTCAAGGATTATTGGTTTGAAAGCGGAGGCCAACCTTCGGCACTTGTACGATATTTTAAGTCGCATTCTTTGCGCAGTCCTGAGGAATATGGGAATGATAAAAGCCTCCTTCTGTCCACTCTTTCTGGCTCCTCAGATTTTGACTCCATCTCGGACTTGGCTCTTTTGACTCAAGCTGGATATCTGACTATCAAAGCCGTCAAGTATAACGATATAGTGCACCTTGGATATCCCAACTCGGAAGTGCGGACGGCTATGGCTAAGCTATACATGGAAATGCTTTTGAAAGGACGTTTGGCTGGTCAGGTTGGAGCCGGAGGAATCGCTCAAGTATTAGCAGAAGATTCTCCGGAGGCTCTGTTTCATATTCTTAATAGGCTGTTTGCATCTATTGACTATCAGAATTATCCAGTCAAAGATGAAGCTAGTTTAAGAGGTTTTGTTCAGGTCTATTTTGCTGGTGCTGGGCTTAAACCATGGGTTGAGCATCACAGCGCAATGGGTAGAAGCGACTTAGAGGTGAACGTAAATAATAGACACTGGATACTTGAATTTAAAGTGGTTTCTGAAAGGAGTGATGAGGAAAGCAAACTAAAGGAAGCCATTGAGCAATTAGAAAAATACGGTAACGATAGTTCTTCAAAAGACATATTAAAGGTTGCTTTAATTTTCTCTAAAGATAAAAAGTCGTTTATCAAGTGGAAGGCTGTTTGAAGACATTTAAATAAACATTCAGTCAGATAAAGGGCTCTTCCATTGTGGTGTGTCACTCGAAGAGTATGGGAGAACGCAGATTCTTGATGACAACAAGAATGGTGGAAGGGTTCCTCTCACTTTCTTATGTCCTTCTCCGTGCGATTTGCTCAAAGAAAGAAAAGGCGGATAAGCAAAAACGAGGAGCCAAGATTTTGTCTTGAATCCTCGTTTAAAAAGTTGTTTAGGTTTTTCTAAGAACCAGCCATGAACGTTCTGACGCCGGAACCCATAAATTGAACGCCAATACAAATCAGCAAGAAACCCATTAACTTAGTGAGTACCTGGGTGCCTGAGGGTCCAAGTTTGCTTGAAATATACTCTGAACACCGAAGAACAATCCAAGTAATAAAAGCACAGGCCAGAATAGAGACGCCGGTCATAAAGAAAGCTCCGGCCATATCAATCCAGTTAGGCAATTCCGCAATCTCGGAAGCGATACCGATGACAACGGCGATAGTACCCGGTCCGCTTATTCCCGGCATAGCTAAAGGGAAGAAGGAGTAGTCCGTTTTGTCTCTTCTAACTACCGGAGCACCTTGTTGGTCTCGGCTTCCAAACAGCATCTGATAGCCAATCAGGCCTACTACAAAACCGCCGGAGATACGCAGCGCGCCGTAGGAGATGCCAAAAAATACCAGGAGAAGGTTGCCGGCCGCAAGACTGACGAGCATGATTGCTGCCGCGTAATAACATGCCCAGTTTGCTTGCTTCTTGCGCTCAGCAATGGACATGCCTTGGGTCAAACTGATATAGAGAGGGATCTTAGATAGAGGATTTGTAATAACAATCAGTGAGACAAATCCTCCAAACAAATATTGAAGGTATAGAGATTCAACCATGGCTATGGTGTCGCGGGTAGAAACTGATTCTAACTAAGGACCTGAAGTTACGATTCACTGACTATAAAGCAATTAATCCGGTTTTGCACTAATTCTTTTTCTGATATGAGTCTTGATAATTTCAGCACTTTCGGCAACGTCCCGAGCAATCATGGCATCATCGGGCTCAAAGCCCGGAAGGCAGAGAGCTTTTAAATATATGTTGTTCTTCAGCATTTCAATATAAATTCGAGCAATGCCTTTAAGTTCTTCAAAATCAAGAGCAATATGGTTCTCCAGTACCTTGGCAAAACAGCTGTAACTGAGAAGGGCCCCTTGCTCGTAATACCATTTGCCGATATCCGGAAATCTAGCGCTCTCCGAATAAATCAGTCTGGCTGCGCCTATCGCTCTTCTCGAGAGAATTCCCTTAAGAAATATATTTCCAAAAACAACAAGTTCTTCTTCCCAGGTTCTCTTCTCATCGTACTGGTCAGCGTATTCCGAGTAGAGCTCTTCAACCATAGATTCAAGAGCAGCTAAAAAGAGTCCTTGCTTGGAGCCGTAAGTTTTATAGATCGTTGTTCTGGAACCACCTGATATTTTCAGAATTTTATCGAGAGATGTTCCCTCATATCCATTGGCAATGAAGACATCAATCGCTGATTCCAAGATGGCTTTTTGGCGTTGTTTCCCTTTTTTTGTCGGTAATGCTGGCATGAGTTTGTTAAAAATTGATCTCAAAGAATGAACAGTACTTCAAAAATTATAAAATATTCTGTACTGTACGATACAGTATTAAAAATTGTTGAGGAAAAAATCAATGAAAAGAAGAGCTCTGTTAGGAACAATAACGGCGGGACTTGTTGCTCCTATGCTTTGTGGGAAAGCATTTGCACAGTCGTCAAACGGTATTAAGTTGGTGATCCCATTTCCTGCCGGAGGTGGCGGAGATGTTTTAGGCAGAAGCCCGTTAGACGTATTGTCCAGAAATCTCGGAAAGGATATTTGGGTCCTCAACAGACCGGGTGCCGGTGGAAATATTGGTACTTCTTACCTTATTGATGAGCCCCAGAAAGACGCCAGCTTCGGTTATGTCACCAATGGCATTATGTGCGTCAACCGTTATCTTTATAACAATATGAAGTTTGATCCGCTTACCGATCTGGAACCGGTAGGCCAGATTTCTAAGGTTGGCCTTGTGATGGTGCTTAATACCAAAGCTATTCCCGGCGTCGAGGATTACGAATCCTTGGTTAAATACAGCAAATCTCATCCGGGAGATGTGTTCTTTGCCTCATCCGGTGTGGGCACTACCAGCCATCTGGCGGGGCAGTTCTTTGCTATGCAGACTGGTTTGAACCTGACTCATGTGCCTCACGCCGGCGGTGCAGCTGCTATGGTAGAAGTGTTAGCCGGAAGAATTCCATTCATGATCGATGTGGCTGCTAATGCGTTGCCTCATGTTAAGAAGGGCTCTTTAAAGGCAATCGCCGTCACAACCGGAGAAAGATTAGAGAGCTTGCCAAATATTCCGACTATGAAAGAAATCGGCCTTAAAGATTACGAACTTTGTGCCTGGGATGGCTATGTAGTTCCAAAGGGTGCTCCAAAAGAACTCAAGGATGAGCTTTCTAAGGCTCTGGTAAAGTGCAGAAGCGACCAAAAAGTCATTGAAAGAATCAAGATGCTTGGTGCACAACCGGTTCTGTCTGATGGTGCTGAATTTGCCGAATTCATTAAGAGCGAAGCTCCGAAATGGAAAACCTTGGCCGAGTCGATTTCCCAGGCTAAGTAATTTTCCGATTTAAATTTTGGAAATGATGAGTTGATCTTCATTTCTTGATTGCCATAAAAAGGTTTCTCACGATATGTTCGAGAAACCTTTTCTCGTATTTACAACTCCTTCATCAGGTTGGTCTCTCTATTCCGGAAGAATAGGATTTTGAACTTCGACCATGTTAATGGATAGGCCTTATATTCACCTTCCTCCAGTCAAGCTATTATTTGTCTAAATAACACCCCGTACTTTAAACGTACTTTATTCACAGAAACTTTGTCTGCCTATCAAGCTCAGGGAGGAGCCTTCGGTGTCTCAAGCATTTAATGTTTTTCCATGGATACATCCGCGTGCTCCTGAAGAGTTGATTACGTTTTTTAATAAACGCGGACGGTGGCTGAGGCTAAGAGCTGGGCAATCCATTTTTAACGGCGGTGATTACGGTGAAGTAGCGTTAATTTTGTCTGGTTTAGGAGCCTACTCATATTCGGATATCTCAGGCGAACCGAGAATTTTTGGTCTGAACTTTTCCGGATGTTTAATGGGAAATATTGACGGAATGACAAGACAAGTGGTCAACGTCATTGATTCCGCAGTTAGAGATACTGAGGTTCGGTATGTGAGCAGTTCAGCGTTTTGTGAGTATCTGGAAGCTCATCCGAAAATTGCAACTAAGCATACTTTGACCATTGTTCATGATCATGAATCAGACCTAGAAGGAGCTTTTGCAAATTACACGCTATCTTTGCCTGAGCGACTTCAAGTTCTTTGCCGGAGCTTATATGAGGCCGGAGCACAAAGAAAAGAGTTTAATCACGACGCCATCACGGAAGACGACAGGATTTATGCGCCGCTCCCTTATCGATTTACCACAGTTGAGTTTTCTCGGATTGTTGCGGCTCGGCGCCCCTCGGTTTCTTCCATTCTTAATGAATGGAAGAGGAACGGGATTATCTTGGTTCGAGAAGGTCGAATGTACGTAGAAAAAGTTTTTTTAAATTCAATTTATTCGTGGCATGAGAATGGGTCGAATCCGGGCGTACATATCCGAAAATCAAGAAAGAAAGTTAATTCGTCATCTTCCTGACGGATTAGAAATACCGTTTTTGAGGTGCGGATTAAAGTGTCAGCTACCTGACAGTTGAGGTAAGTAACACAGCGGATAATTTAATTAAATAAAAATGATTCACCACCCAACCTAAGGGGCGACAATGAAAAGAATCCTTCTCATCCTCTCGTTGATATTCGCATTTAATCCTGCATTTGCTGCAGTGGCAGATCAGCATAGTGCAAAAGGAATGGAATGCGCTTCGTGTCACGGTCCTGAGAAACCTTCCTCAGCAAACATCAGTGAAGAAATCTGCATTAAATGTCATGGCGAAACACCGAATGGAAAGCCATTCAAATTTGAGGGCCATGAAGTTAAAAACATTCATGCCGGCCACTTCGATGCCTATGAATGCATGAAGTGCCACAAAGGACATCAGCCAAGCGTACTCGCCTGCAGCGAATGTCATAAAGGAGGAGCCGACATCAAGGTTCCATAAACGTTCCGAATTTCTACTAAGCATTGAAATACATTATTCAAGGAGAAAAAAATGAGCGAAAAATTAAATATTTCCCGTCGTGCATTTATGAAGACATCAGCAGCGATGGCAACCGCAGCAGTTTCTTCAACAATTGCTCATGCCGGCGATATTCCTGCCAAATGGCAAGAACCCAAATGCACCGGTTGGAGCTGGGAAAAACCTGCACCGGAAATTGCTTCTGCCCAAATCAAAAAGATAATGAACGTTGACGTCGCTGTTATCGGTGCTGGCTTGGCAGGTTTTGCCGCCGCATTGAGCGCAGCACAGGAAGGCGCTAAGACCGCTGTTATTGAGAAGACACGCAGCTGGTCTGCACGCGGCGGCCATATCACAGGCTTCGGTACACGTTTGCAGAATGAATTGGGCGTTAAGATTGATGCACCTGAAATCGTACGACGTTTGATTTCTTGGGGTCAGGGCCGCATGGACGAACGTCTTCTCTGGATGTTTGCACGCAAGTGCGGAGCCTGCGTTGACTGGGCCGAAGAATTGGCTAACAAGAACGGCGCTAAGATGACTCTTTGGGAAGGTTATTACAAAGGACCGACTTACACAGAATTCCCTGTTACTCATTTCTTTTACAACAAAGACGTCAGCCTTGACTATACCTATGGCAACTCTACCGGTATCGGCAACGTCGTAATCATGCCTATCTTCGAAAAAGAACTTAAGGCCTTGGGCGTTGATATCCTTTATCGCACACCTGCAGTTAAACTGATTCGCGGTGCAGACGGCCGAGTCACCGGCCTTATTTGCGGCAAGCCGGGCAACTATACACAGATCAATGCTTCTAAGGGTGTTATTCTGGCAACAGGCTGCTATGCCTCCAATGAAGAGATGCGCAAACGTTGGTCTCCGTATTCTCTCCGCGTAGACGCACAGATTTACTTCCCGACTAAATCCAATACCGGTGACGGCCATATCATGGCAATGCAGGTCGGCGGCGCAATGCAAAGAAATGACGACCATGCAGCAACAGTCCACTTGGAAGCAGGCGCGGCCAGCTACGGTTTCTTGCACGTTAACCAAAACGGCGAACGCTTCAAGAACGAAGACGTTAATACACAGTCCAAGTCCTGCTCTAAGGAACTGCAGCCTCACGGCGTTGCCTGGACTGTCTACGATGCTGATTGGCTTGACCAAGTGAAGTCTCAGGTTGACGGCAATATGGCCGGCGGCTTGTTCTATGGTCAAATGTGGCAGCCTTGGGGCGCCGGTTGGAACAAAGACGTTGAAAAAGCAACTCAAGACCAGCACATCAAAGACGGCAAGGTTGTCGTGGCCAATTCTCTCGACGAACTAGCTCAGAAGATGGGAATTCCGGCTGAAGGTTTGAAGAAGACAGTTGCCCGTTACAACGAATTGTGCGAAAAAGGCGTTGACGAAGACTTCGGAAAGCGCAAAGTCTTGATGACCCCAATCCTCAAGGCACCGTTCTATGCCGGCAAACTTTCCAGCTCTTTATTGGCAATGAGCGGCGGTCTCCATACTGATCTGTCACTGTTGGTCTTGGATGCTAACGACAAACCAATTGAAGGCTTGTATGTTTGCGGTGCAGCAGCCGGCGATTACTTTGGTTCCGGCGACTATCCGACAATCTGCCCGGGCATGAATCACGGTCGTTGCCTTACATTCGGCCGCTTAGCTGGCATTATGGCTGCCGGAGGCGATATTGATAAGTCGGTCAAATCTATGCAGTTTGAAGTTTAATTAATCTTGGTTAGTGTCTCACAGGTGAGGCTCTTAAGAGATTTATCTAAAAGGCTAAGGGCGTTTGTTCTTGGCCTTTTTGCAATTGAGAACAAAGAGTTAGGGGATACAATTGTTTGGAGTTGTGATCTTTTTTTACTCTGACTCCGAGTAAATTGAATCACACAATCCGATAATTGAGGAGCTTAGTTGGAAGTCATTGTTGATGCAGAGAAAAAAATGTTGACACTTAGAGGTCGAGTTTTCGGGAAGTGATATATCCAATCGATGGAATTGCATGCAAATAACGATTAATATCTTGGTTCTATCAAAAAGGATTGAACAGATGCAGCCTCAATTAGACACTTCTTCACTGCCGAAAATTCCTGAATGGAAAAAGGTAAAAGACTTCGAAGATATCATTTACGAAAAAAGTGATGAAGGCATTGCCAAGATCACGATTAATCGTCCCCAAGTCAGAAACGCTTTCCGTCCTCTGACCGTCAGAGAAATGGAACAAGCTTTGGCCGATGCCAGAGATGATGAAAATGTCGGCGTGATCATTTTGACCGGTCAAGGCAAAGATGCGTTCTGTTCCGGCGGAGACCAGAAGGTTAGAAGTACCGGAGGCTACGTTGGTTCCGACGGTGTACCTCGCTTGAACGTTTTAGATTTCCAAAGACAAATCAGAACTTGTCCGAAACCCGTTATTGCGATGGTTGCAGGATGGTGCGTAGGCGGCGGTCATGTTCTGCACATGATTTGCGACCTGACTATCGCGGCGGACAACGCCAGATTCGGTCAGACAGGTCCTAAGGTCGGCTCTTTTGACGGCGGTTGGGGTGCTTCCTATATGGCCAGAATCGTTGGGCAGAAGAAGGCTCGTGAAATTTGGTTCTTGGCTCGCTTCTACGATGCTAAAGAAGCTTTGGACATGGGATTGGTCAACAAGGTTGTTCCGTACGAAGATCTTGAAGCTGAAACCGTTCAGTGGTGCAGAGAAATTCTTGCCAATTCTCCGCTTGCCATCCGCTGCTTGAAGTCTGCTTTGAATGCTGACTGCGATGGACAGGCCGGTTTGCAGGAGTTGGCCGGCAATGCGACACTGCTTTTCTACATGACTGAAGAAGGAAAAGAAGGTAAAGAAGCTTTCTTGGAAAAACGCCGTCCTAACTTCAAGAAGTTCCCTCGTCTCCCGTAAACTCTGTTTCATGACACTCGACCTTTTATCTGTCAGGAGAGCAGCAGAGGAGTTTCCACAGCGTTTGGCTATTAGAAGGAGCCTCGCTGACGGGGGAGACTTGTCTTTTTCTCAACTGGCAGAATTGGTTGAACAACGAATTGCTGAGATTGAAGAAGAAGAAGGGCGTACTAAGATTTATCCCTTAGTCGTCCATCCTAATACGGATTCGTTGGTGTCCGTATATGCTCTGTTAGAGCTGCACATTCCGATTCTTGTGCTTCATCCGTCCCTTACCGAGACTGAAAAGCAAAGGTTCTTGGCTCAAGTCGATACTTTCACGGATCCGCTTCCGGAAGACACTGCAATTATTGTTTTTACTTCCGGAACAACCGGTAAGCCCAAAGCGACTATTCTGACGAGAAAAGCTCTCATTAGCAGTGCTCAATCAAGTGCCAAGAATATTCCTTTGGAAGAAGGAGACGTTTGGCAGCTGAGTATTCCCCCGGCTCGAATCGGAGGTTTTTCTATTGTTAGCCGCAGTTTGATTGCCCGCACAGCAATCTCTTTTGCGCCTAAATTCTCTGCTAAGGCCTATACGGAGAGCTGGGATAGGGACGGAGTCACTTTGTCGTCTATCGTTCCTACGATGCTGATAAAGGTCTTGGAGGATTGTCCTGATTGGCGTCCGAGTAAAAACTTTAAAACCTTCTTGGTTGGGGGAGCTGCTACTTCTGACAAAGCACGAAAACTGGCTTTTGAACGCCATCTTCCTCTCGTGATGACTTACGGCATGACTGAGACCGCGAGTAACGTTGTCAGTACGCCTTTTGAGATGAGATACTCCATCACCAAAGGCAACGGCAAAATCAATCCCGGGGCCGAGATAAAAATCGTTGACGGCCGCCTATTGATAAGAGGACCGATGCTCCTTGAGGGTTATTGGGGAAGAGAAACTAAGGACGAAAACGGATGGTTTGATTCCGGAGATTTAGGTCACATCGACGAAGAAGGTTACGTCTATGTCAAAGGACGAGCGAAAGACGTTATCCTTTCCGGCGGAGACAATGTGTATCCGCAGGAAGTTGAAGAGGCACTGGAGAACATTCCGGGTATTAAGCAGGCTTTGGTTCTCGGTAAACCGGACGAAACTTGGGGAGCTATCGTTACAGCACTTCTTGTTCCTGAGGATAAGGGCAGGAAGCCCGAAGCAACGGACATTATTTCAGGTTTGTCCAACGTACTTGCAACCTATAAGTCCCCTAGACTTATTTCCTGGGTTCCTCAGCTCCCTGTCAATGCTTCAGGCAAACTAAACCGCAGGCCCAAGGTTCTTGAAGGACTGACTTTTGAAGTTCTTCACTACACCGCCAAAAATAAATAAGGCCTGCATTCCACAGGCCTCATCGCTAACGTATCAGCTTATTTTTTCTCGGTTTCAAGAGGAACCGGAACGAAGATTCTTTGACCTTTTCTGTCAATCAGAAGAGGAATGGAAGTACCGGCTTTTTCCAATACTTTCTTTAAATCGTCAGCGGTCTTAAGTTTCTTGCCGCCTGCGCTGAGAATGATATCTCCGGTTTGAATACCGGCTTCTGCAGCAGGGCCTTCAACGGTGTCAACAACAATACCGGAAGAATGCTTTTTCTTTTCCAGATCATTGAGCGGGCGTGTAGACAGTCCTAAACGATCAACGGAAGAGTTAGACGGTGCTGTGTTCTTGAAGTTAAGTTTGCCGTCTACAGGCATTTCATCGACAGTCATTGTTAATTCAGTCGGTTTCCCTTCTCGGAGGACGATAACCTTCACCTTTGAACCCGGCTTGGTTGCGGCGACAGCTTGAGAAAGCTTGGCCATTTCGTCAATCTTCTGGCCGTTGAATTCAATGATGACATCTCCTTCTTTCATACCGGCTTTTTCTGCAGGGCCTTTCTCTTCAATCTGAACGACTAAAGCACCTTTTTCGTCTTTCAATCCGAAGCTTTTAGCCAATTCAGGAGTCATCGCTTGCATCATTACGCCGATTCTGCCCCTGGAGACCTTCCCGTCTTTGATTAGCTGGTCTTTGATTTGGATTGCTAAGTCAATAGGAATCGCAAAAGACAAGCCCATGAAGCCGCCCGAGGTGGAGAAAATCTGAGAGTTGATGCCGATAACCTCACCTTTCATATTGAAGAGCGGACCGCCGGAGTTTCCGGGGTTAACAGCCACGTCAGTCTGAATAAACGGTACGAATTGATCATCCGGCAGATTACGGCTTTTAGCTGAAACGATACCGGCTGTGACGGTGTTGTCTAAACCGAATGGCGCTCCAATAGCGGCAACCCATTCACCGACTTTAACCTTATCAGAGTTTCCGATTTTGACGGTAGGGAGGTCTTTTGCATCAATCTTGATGACTGCTACGTCCGTCTTTTGATCGCTGCCGATGACTTTGGCCTTGAGTTTTCTTTTATCTGTGAGATGAACGGTGAGCTCATCTGCACCGTCAACAACGTGATGGTTGGTCAGAATATAGCCGTCAGGAGAAATAATGAAGCCTGAACCCTGGCCGTGTCTTTCGGGAGTGCCAAAGCTTGGGAAATCATCGCCGAACGGGAAGGGGAAGCCGAATTTTCTTAGTTCTTCGAACGGATCTTGACCTCTCGGACGTTTGTTTTTGGTAACTTTCTTGGCTTTTTTGAGTGTTTCGATGCTGACAACTGCCTTGCCGTTATCTTCCACTAACTTAGAGAAATCAGGTAAAGCTGCAATCAGTTGAGTCGGGGTGACTTCCTGAGCGTTTGCAGCAGGAAGAAGAGTATTTAGAGCCGCTGCTGAGGAAAAAACGAAGGAGAATGCAACAGCAGAAGCAACGAGTGATCTTTTAAGAGAAGTAGAAGTCATAATGATTTTGCTCTTCTAATTTGTAAAAAGTTCTGTCGTTTCATCATTAATAAAATTCCTTAAATTTAGCTTAAAAGAAACCGGCTCTCTGTAAATAATTACATCACTGTTTAATCACATTACTGCTCTAAATGATAAAAAAAGAAAATGCTGAAAAAATTGCTTCATGAACTAAAGAAAGGCGGCTTTTTTTACTTCATTAATTTCTTCGGTAAGTTCTATCCTTAAGCATTTGAGTAATCGTTGGCAAGCCTCGGAGAGAGGGTGCCCAGGGCGGAACACCAAAATACCAGAAAAATTAATTTTTATCTCAAGAGGTTTGACGACAATCCCAGAATTTAAAAAGTGATGAGCTGCTATCGGACTGACAAGTCCCATCCCAAGTCCTTGTTGGGCCATTACGCAGATAGTTAAAGAATATGGAGTTTCTGCAACAACTTTTAGAGAGTTAAATCTTTCACCTAAAACCTCTGAGAGCTGTTTTTGAGAGCTATCTTCCGGACTCAAGGAAAGAAAGGGATATTCTAAAAGTTGTTCAATCGTAACTTCTTTTTCTTTTGCGAGAGGATGATTTTGATGCATAACTAAAACCCCTTCTTCTTTAAATAAATGAGAATGTTCTAGTTTTTCATAAGGCATCTCGTCTGCCATTAGTCCGAAATCAGCAAGTCCGGCCGAGACCTGTTCATAGACCTCCTTTGAACTTAACACCTTTAAAGAGAGAAAGATGTTTTCTTTATCCATATTAAAACGCTTGAATACTTTTGGAAGAAAGACATTCCCAAGAGCAGGAAAACTCGCAACAGTAATCGAGCCTTCATTAAGTTGCTTAAGAGAATGAAGTTTATGAGTGAGGGTATCGATGCCAATAAAGTATTTATAAACGTCGACTAAAAAAGCTTTGGCTTCTCTTGTGGGAACTAATCTACCGCGAACACGATGAAAAAGCAGGACGTCAGCTCTTTCCTCGAGTTTCCGGATGGCCTGACTGACTGCAGGTTGAGATATTCGCAATTTCTCTGCCGCCTGTTTAGTACTTCCTGTTTGCATCACCAGTCTGAAAATTTCAATTTCTCTATGCATATTCAATCTTATAAGTTTTACTTATAGCCTAAATAATTTTAGCTGTTGATCATGCCCCCTTTGTTATTTATCTTAATTTATGTTGAATCTCACGGAGGAACACATGAAGCAGTACCACGACACCAAGGGCAATCCCTTTGCCAGCCTTTCTCCAGCGGTTTGGAGAGCTTCCACAGTTGTTTTTGATAACTTTGAGGACTTTGTGGCAAGGAAATCTAGGCAACCAGACGGTTATAGTTACGGACTGACCGGAACGCCAACAAACAGAGAACTGGAGAGAGCAATTGCAGAATTAGAAGGAGCTAAGCATTGTGTTGGCTTCCCTTCGGGGCAAGCAGCTTTAATGGCTACAGTGATGGCCTTTGTTCGCGGAGGAGATCATCTCCTAATATCTGAGTCATGTTATGGAGCGTTAAAAACCTTTGGAAAAAAATGGCTCAGCCAAATGGGAGTAGACGTTGAATTTTTCCCTCCGGCCATTGGAGGCGAGATCCAAAAGTTTTTGAAAACCAATACAAAAATGATCTGCATGGAGTCTCCCGGTACTGTAACGATGGAGATGCAAGATGTCGATGCAATAACATCCATTGCTAAAAGAAATGACATCCTGACAATGATTGATAATACATGGGCGAGTCCTCTGTTCTTTAAACCTTTGGAACATGGGGTAGATTTTTCAATAGAGTCCGGCACCAAAATGTTTGGGGGTCATTCGGATTTATTGTACGGATCGGTAAGCCTTAATAATTTTGATCAATATTCAGTTTTACGTGAAACTCAAAGTATTTTGGGATTAAATTGTTCTCCAGAAGACTGTTTTTTAGTACTTCGCGGAATGGAGACTTTCGAGTTAAGACTGCGCAAACAAAGCGCATCTACACTCAAAATCGCATATTGGATAAGTCAACAGCCTCAAGTAAAAAAACTTTTTTATCCACCCTATGAAGGAGATCCGGGCTACCCGCTCTGGAAAAAACAATTTACTGGATCAGGTCCTCTATTTTCTTTTTCTTTCGCCGAGGATAACGAAAAAGCTATAGCCGCATTTTTCAACAACCTAAAAATGTTCTCTATCGGAGCGAGCTGGGGAGGCACACGCTCTCTTATTGGTTTTTATCCGGCATCTCTCCAGAAGGCCAGAGAGTTTTCACCTACACAAGATGCTCTTGTAAGAGTTGCTATCGGCGTTGAAGACCCTCAGTTGTTAATTAATGATTTAAAAAATGCCCTTCTGGCCTGGGAGTCTGCACTCTAAAACCATTGAGTGACATTTTTACTTGAAGGTGGAAAATTATGCTAACTGTACTATTACTGCAGCTCGTTGTTGTCGTGGCCTGTATTTTGATTGGATCAAGGTATGGAGGGATTGCTTCCGGCCTTTTTGGAGGGTTGGGACTTGCGATTCTTGTTTTCTTATTTGGTCTTAAGCCGGGATCGCCTCCAATCAATATTGTATTAATTATTTGCGCCATCATTTCTCTTTCCAGTGCGCTCCATGCTGCTGGAGGTTTGGACTATTTGGTTGGGATTGCTGCAAAAATATTGAGAAACAACCCCAAACGCATAACGTATATGGCACCGTTGGTAACTTGTTTTTTCTCTTTGCTTTGTGGTTCGTCTTACGTAGCTCTGGCTGTATTTCCCATAATCGTGGAAATTGCCTATAAAGAAGGAATTAGGCCAGAGCGCCCGATATCCATGGGACTATTGGGAGCAACGCAGGCTTTGACGGGAAGCCCAATGAGCGCAGCAACCGCTGTTTTGGTTAGTGTGCTAGCCGTGTATGGAGTTACTCTAGGGCAGGTGATGCTTGTTTGTATACCCTCGGTTGTCTGCGCCTTAATGCTAGCCGCTTTTGTTGTATCTCATCATGGGGTGGAATTAGATAAGGACCCTGAATTTATTCGTAGGCGTGATAGCGGAGAGTTAGCTTCTCCCGCAGAAGTCAAATTTGAGGCAATTAAGCCGAAAGCAAAGATAGCAGTAGGTGTATTTATTGCTGCTATTGTAGTTACAGTACTTCTCGGATCCTTCCCCTCTTTGTTGCCAACTTGGGAAGTAGGAGGAAAAGTAACCCGTCTTTCTATCCCGTTTACCATCAGTTTGGTGATGTTTTCTTTTGCGGCCCTGATGATTCCTCTCTGTGAAATTAAACCAGGAAAGATCATACAATCCTCAATCTTTAGTTCAGGGATGATGGCGGTTATAAGTCTGTTTGGCGTAGCTTGGATGTGCGATACTTTCTTTAGCAACAACAAGGGTACTTTTATAACTTTTTACCAAACCTATTTTTCGGACTCTGTCTGGCTCTATGCAGTTGGGTTTTTTATCATCTCCTTCCTAATCGCTAGTCAAGGAGCAGCAACAACGATTGCGATGCCGCTAGGAGTCACTTTAGGTATCCAAGCACCATATTTGCTTGCCTTATTTCCGATAGCGAATGGCAGTTGGTTCTTACCGATCAGCGGAAATATGTTTGCTGCTATCGCAATGGATAGAACCGGGACGACAGGAATCGGGAAGTATTTGCTAAATCATAGTTTCATCCTTCCGGGAGCTATTACTTGCTTTGGCTCAGTGTTTTTTGCATTCATTCTTATTAACTTATTCTTTTAGTTATAAAAGTTAAAACAGAGATTGGTAAATTAAAGTTTGCTCAGCTTGTCTTTCTCCTAGGCAGTTGCTTTTTTTTCCAACTGCTTAGGAGTTTGGGTGCGATAGCTAAAACAGCGTAGAGCTACCGTCCAAAGAACTCACCGATTCATGCAAATAAGGTCGCAGATAAAAGTCGTTTTGAAAAGTGCCTCTTTAAGATCTCCTTCAAGTTCTGCCCAAAGCATCTATATCCCCGTATTGGATGAAAAAAGTTTCTTAGCAGGCAACTAAAAATTAATATCAGAGATATAGACATTTTTAAAGAGAGGCTTAAATTGAAAAAAGTTGCTTGTCTGCTGGCTGCAGCAATGCTTTGCCTAGGTTTGACCGCTTGCAATACCGTTAAGGGTGTAGGGCAGGATGTTTCCGCAGTTGGCGGCGATATCGATTCAGCTGCTACAGCAGTTCAAAATAAGATGTAATGCGTTTTAGTCCGAACAATTAACTTATCCGAAAGGAATTATTATGAAAAAGTTTGGAATTACAGCAATTCTCGTTGCATTCGTTCTTGCTATCGCAGGGTGCAATACTGTGAAGGGCATTGGTAAAGACGTCTCCGCTGCCGGAGAAGGAATCAATAAAGGCGCAACCGCAGTATCCAATAAATTCTAGAACTAGTTATCAGAGTATTCGTCGTCAGCTTCGTCCTGATTTTCTGATCTCTGTTTTTGGGTCGCGGGAAATGAAATCTTAAAGGTGATACCTTTCCCGTCGAGACCGTCTTCTAGCGACGGTTTGCCGCCGTGCAGTTCTGCAACTCGTCTGACAATTGCCAGACCGATGCCGGTTCCCGGGATTGTTTTTGTTCCCTCGGCACGATAGAACCTTTCAAAAATTCTTGCTCTTTCGGCCTCCGGGATGCCGGGACCGTCGTCTGAGACTTCAACAATACCGTTACCATTCTCGATACCGGTCGCGATTCTGATGTGGCCCCCTTCCGGTGTATATCGAATGGCGTTATCGCACAGATTCGTGATCATGAGCTGTAAAGCGTCTTTATTGCCGAAAACAATCGCTTTGCTTTTTTCGAGAGTTGAAATCTCAATGCCTTTCTGTTCAGCGACTACGCTGATTTCATCTTGAATGCTTGTTGCCAATGCATGAAGGTCTAGTGGCGCCATAGGCTTTTCGGAATTGTCCGGATCCAAACGCGCCATCGTCAGCAACTGGGTTACAAGACGGGTTGCTCTTTTAATGCCTTCTTTTAAGCGTCCGAATGCTTTTGCCTTTGCTTCTTCGGTCTTAGCTCTTTCTGCTAGTTGAATTTGAAGATTTAGTGCCGTAAGGGGCGTCCTCAACTCATGGGCAGCATCGGATGCGAAACGGCTTTGCAGTTTGAAGCTGTCGGATAGACGAGCAAGCAAGTCGTTCAAAGAATTTACCAAAGGGGCTAACTCTACGGGCATCCCCTTCATAGAAAGAGGTTGCAGGGAGGTAGGAGAGCGCCTGGCGATAGCCCGGGAGGCTCCCTCAAGGCTCGAGAATCCGTGACGGATGAAAATCCATAGAATCAAAGCGATCACCGGAACGGCTACTATCAGGGGAATAAGGATAGGTTTGGCGGTTTTAATGGCGACTTCGCTTCTTAGAACAGCTGGCTGAGCCACTTCCACAATCTGCCCTGTTAGGTTTTGAGAGGTATAGAGCCGCCATGGTCTGCCGTCTATGAGGATATCTGAAAAACCAGTCCTCTCAGCTATCGGTAGCTTCTCCATATTGCGGGAGATAAAGGTCATTCCACTGATGGGATCATGAATTTGTACCACCAGACTATCATCGGCAGGCAGAAGAGCTCCTTTTTTTAGAAAAGGGATCTCTCCGCTGTGGATGGAGTTGAGTGAAAGCGCAACCTGCTTTAAGGAATTGTCCAGGAGCCTGTCGACCTGCTGTTGAACGGCAAAATAGGTCGCAATACCTTCACAGAAGGTACTGAATAAAAGAACGACAATAACGGACGCCAGAAGCCGTTTTCGGATGGAGAACAATTAGGTCTCCAGAATATAGCCGACGCCTCTGACAGTTTTAATGCTGTCTTCCGAGAGTTTTTTCCGCAAGTGGTGAATATGAACCTCAATAGCATTAGAGCCAATCAAGGAATCATAGTTGTAAAGTTTTTCTTCCAACTGAGCGCGAGAGAGAACAATGCCCTTTCTTTCGGCCAGAGCAAAGAGCAGAGCATATTCTTTGCTCGACAGGATGATAGATTGTCCGTCAAATAAAACTTCACGGGTGGTAGGATTAATTGTTAAACGACCTCTTTCGATGATTGGATCTGCACGTCCTGCCGAGCGTCTCAGAAGAGCTCTGACACGAGCATTTAATTCGTCTAAATCGTAAGGCTTGATGAGGTAATCATCGGCTCCGGCATCGAGACCTTCAATTTTGTCATTAACGGTATCTCGGGCGGTTGTAATGAGAACCGGTGTATGGTTTTTCTTGCGTCTCATATCTTTTAAGACATTAAGTCCGTCCTTGCCCGGGAGACCAAGATCAAGAATTACGATTCCGAATGAAGTGGTATCCAGAGCGATGGTTGCAGAGCCCCCGTCCTTCACCCAGTCAACGGCATAGCCTTCCGATTTGAGCCCGTCGACGACAGCCTCACCGATCATTTCATCGTCTTCAACCAATAGAACGCGCATAGTTTTCTCCAAACATCATTTCGTGATTATCTCATGATGGTGAGACGATGGCGATCTTAATTACTAATTAGTGAAATTGTCGTCTGTTTGAAAAATAAGACAATTTGATCTTCTCTTGGGCGCCTTTTGATTTGTGGAAGGCTGCAACATTTCAGGAAAAAGGCCTCGTCGCTCTTTATCCCTATTGTGGATCTCGGAGAATGTCTTCACCTGGTTTTAATTGATAACAAGCTTTTGCGTACTTTTCTTAAAAAGTGCCTAAAATCTCGTTCCTAAAAATACCTGTTATAAGAAAGCTCGAGAAATTTTTGGTGTTTAATAAAACCTTGGATTCAATGGAGTAAGCCATGTCCGATTATCAAATGATGAACCAACAGCAGCCGAACTTTCAGCAGCAGCCTAATTTTCCGGTTAATCAGGTTCCTCGCAATTTAGTTACCGTTACGCAGATAGTATATTTTCTGCACGGCCTTTCCATTGTGCTCGGAGTTTTTTCCGGAGCTTCTATTGCTACTGCATTCGTATTCGGTTGGCCGTCCATTATTGCCGTCATCATTAACTACGTCAAAAGAGGCGATGTGCAAGGAACGTACCTCGCCAGCCACTTCACTTGGCAGATTAGAACGTTCTGGTATGCGTTCTGGTGGATTATCTTTGTTTGGGTCGTCGGCTTCTTCTTAGCCTTCATCCTCGTTGGATTAGCCGTGTGGTTCATCGGTTTTATTGTTCTGGGTATTTGGGTGTGCTACCGCATTATTCGCGGCTGGTTGAGATTGTCTGATGGCCTGCCGATGCCAATCTACTAGTAAGCGGTTACTTACTTTGACGTATCAAGGATTGAAAAAATGGCCGGTTGGCAGTAAGTACCAATCGGCCATCGTGTATTGAGCTTACGAATGCTAGCGATTTAGGATTTTTCAGCAGGCTATTTGCTCAGAGAGTGCTTAGAAAAATTTCATCGGACTTTGAGCCAAGATAACTCCCCCACAGACAATTACCAGAGGCCAGGCGACCAGGGGAGAAAAAATCACTCTTAGAATGCGGTTGTTTGGAACGAAGCCAACGCCGTAGACGAAGCAGAAGCTCATGCCTAACATCAAGCCCACCAACCAGCCATGAGGAACCGAGTGCATGTCCGTCGAAATGATTCTTGGGAACACGATAATGGTGCCGGCAATGGCTAGTGCAAGTAAAAAAGAAAGTATTCTCATTCTTATCTGAAAAAGAAAATAATGCCCGGCTTGCACCGGGCCTGTTCCAAATTATTTGTCGTTATCGATCTTTGTTGTGAAGTTTGCTGAGCCCCAGATCATGAGTACTAAGCAAGCCAACCATAAAAAGTAGATCATTATTTACTCCTTCGAGAGCCCCGAGGGGCTCATTCCTTAATTAGTACAAGTTCTTAGAGTTATCTTGGATAACCTTCGGTGTAAGCTTGCCGCTCAATACTTTGTATGCCCAGCCGGTGTAAAGAAGAACAATCGGCAGGAAAATCAAAGTAACGCAGAACATGACGAACAATGTTGTGTGAGAGCTTGTGCAGTCCCAGGCTGTCAAAGAAGAAGCCAGGTTTGTTGAGGACGGCATCAAGAACGGGAACATTGCTGCGAGCGGAGTAAATACTGTACCGATCATTGCTAAAGAAGAGCAGATGATGGCCCAGCCGGCTTTCTTGCCGCTGATAAACAGGGAAGACAGCACGCCGCCTGCAACAGCAAGAACAGGAAGGATCCAGAGCACAGGATACTTAGCAAAGTTGGCAAACCAGGCACCCTCCTGAATCTCAACGGTCTTGTTGAGCGGATTCGGGAGCATTGCAGGATCAATGGCGGATGTGATGACATAACCCTTGATTCCGAAGTAGACCCAAATGCCTGCCAAGATGAACAGGATTGCATAGAGGAAACCGGCAATCTGAGAGCACTTGGCAGCTTTACTTTGCAAATCTCCCACAGATCTCAAAACAAGGTAGTTTGCACCCTGAGAAATGAAGATGCAGATAGAGACAATGCCGCAGAGAAGGGCAAACGGATTAAGGAGTGCCCAGAAGGAACCAGTGTAGAAGCTACGCAGGTTATCGTCGAAGTGGAATGGGACGCCCTGAAGAAGGTTGCCGAAAGCTACACCGCAAACGATTGGAGGTACAACGCTGCCAACGAACAACAACCAGTCCCAAGTGCTTCTCCAAGTGGTGTTTTCCACTTTGCTTCTGTAGTCAAAACCAACCGGTCTGAAGAACAGAGCGAAGAGGACCAACAACATTGCCCAGTAGAAACCGGAGAAGGATGTTGCGTAAATCAGCGGCCATGCAGCAAAAATAGCACCGCCGCCGGTAATGAACCAAACCTGGTTGCCGTCCCAGTGAGGGGCAACCGCATTGATCATGATGCGTTTTTCATCGTCGTTTTTTCCGAGGAACGGCAATAAGGTACCGATACCCATATCCTGACCGTCCATAATGGCGAAGCCGGCAAGGAGAACCCCGATAAACAACCACCATATAACTTTTAGTACTTCATAATCTAACATTGATGTACCCTCCTTACTTGGCAGCCTTGGCAGCTTGTTCGTGGTGATAGGCGCCTGTTCCCAAAGAGCTAGGACCTAATTTAGCGAAACGAATCATCAACCAAGCTTCAACAATGAGCAAGCCGGTGTAAAGAATAACCAGGCTGGCTAATGAACCCCAGACTGAACCTACAGACAAGGAAGAAACAGACAAGTGGGTCGGGAGAATTTCCCAAATTGTCCATGGCTGTCTGCCGTATTCAGCAACGAACCAACCTGCTTCGCAAGCAAGCCAGGGTAATGGAACGGAGATGACGGCCAATTTAAGAAGCCAATGCTTCTTATCGATAACTCTCTTGTATGCGTACCAAAGAGAGAGACCGAAGATGAAAATCAAAGCAACGCCGACGCCAGCCATCAAACGGAATGCATAGAACATTGCGTCGATAGAGTATGGGATGGAATCGTTAGCAGCTTTTTGGATATCTGCTTCAGTAACCTTAGCAGGGTCGTTCTGATATTTCTTAGTCAACAGTCCGAAGCCAAGATCTTTCTTGTGCTGTTCAAAGAGAGCTTTGACTTCAGCGTTATTCGGATCTTTTCTGAGCTGCTCAAGAGCGCCGACAGCTACTACGCCGCTAGCAATCTTGACCTTGTTTTCAGCAATAATTTCTTTAAGGCCCGGAACTGTCTTATCGAAGCTGCGGGTTGCAAGAATACCGGCGAGATAAGGAACTTTGATTTCGAAAGTATTCTCTTGCTTTTCCGGATCAGCAAAAGCGACTAAAGCCATTGCAGCCGGAGCAGGTTCAGTTTCCCACATACCTTCCATAGCTGCTAACTTAGCCGGCTGGTCTTGAGCTGCTAAATAGCCGGATTCGTCGCCTTGCCAAGCGGCAAGCAATGAAGCACAGAAGCCAAAGCAGGCAGCAACACGGAAGCTGCGTTTTGCGAAGTCAATGTCACGGCCTTTGAGCAAGTACCATGCGGAGATTGCCAAAACGAAAGCAGCACCGGTGGCGTAGCCGGCAGTAATGGTATGGAAGAACTTTGTCTGAGCCCATGGGCTGAGAATGACTGCAAAGAAGTCATTCATTTCCATACGCATTGTCTGATAAGAGAAGCTGGCACCGGCAGGGTATTGCATCCAACCGTTAGCAACAAGAATCCACAGAGCGGAAAGGTTGGAGCCTAATGCCATGAGGATAGTACATAAGAAGTGAGTGCCTTTCTTGACTTTATCCCATCCAAAGAAGAATAGGCCGATGAAAGTGGACTCTAAGAAGAAAGCCATTAAGCCTTCAATAGCAAGAGGAGCACCGAAAATGTCCCCTACATAGTGAGAATAGTATGACCAGTTAGTACCGAATTGGAACTCCATGGTAATACCGGTTGTGACACCCAAGGCAAAGTTAATACCAAATAACTTGCCCCAGAATTTCACCATGTCTTTGTAGACTTGTTTCCCGGTCTTTAGGTAGCAGGCTTCCATTGCTACCAAAATCATCGAGAGACCCAAAGTTAGTGGGACAAAAAGGTAGTGATACATCGCGGTCGCCGCAAATTGCAGGCGCGACAGATCAACTAGTTCTGTTGAGAGCATATTCCCTCTCCTTTTTCGTTATTAATTAAAGAAGTGTTAATAGAAGTATTTCTGGAAAGAATACCTGCGCTTACGGCTTCAGGAGTCTGCTCGGTTTTGGTATCAGGTCCGAAGAAGACAAAACATATTGCAGCAATGATTGCGAGCTTGCAGCCGATGACTGCAGAAAGCTCCCATATAAGCTTTTTATCGTTCTTTTTCATAAAGCGGTAAAAACAGGTTCCAATGTAACAATGAATTTCAATTCGTTATATTACCTATTGCAATAAGTGTAATAGGAAAAAATGTTCTGAATGGGATCATGGACTTGTGATATTTGGATTCGGTGCCGGAACATCATCGCCCTCCTCCCAAGGAAGGGGCAATAATGCCATAAAAGCAAAGAAAATCAAGGCCACAGCGACAACGAGCCACTTCCAGAGTTTTTTCTTTTCTCGAGAGTCCATAGTGAAATACAAACGAATTAAAAAAAGTGGAAAAAGAGACGTGAATAGTACAACGGACACCTATCCCATTGTCCCATGAGGAAAAGAATATACACAATAAAAAACTCTCGATTTCCGTTCGAACTTATCTTGGGAAATCGAGAGTTATATGCTTAAAAATTAAAACTTGTTATTCTTCAGCGGTTTTCGCTTTTGTTCTTCTGGTTCTCTTTGGTTTTGCCGTTGTGTCTTCGGCCGCAGCAGCCGTTTTCCTAGGGGCCCGTCTGCGGATAGGACTTTTTGCCGGAGCAGCAACCTTTTTTAGAGCCGGATTTTTCGGCTGAGAGCTGGCGGTCATAGCCGGATCCTTGAAAGTCGGAGCTCTCAAAATTTCAACAGGCTTTTCCGGCTCTTCAACCTCGACTTTAACTTCCTGTTGAACTTCCTCTTCATCCTTACCCATTGGAATGCGGACAATGGGAGGAGGTGCCTTAGCTTCTTCCTCCGTGATTTTCCAGAGTTCAAGAAGTTCTTTTTGTGTCGGTGCCGGAGTTGTTTTTACGCGTTCTCTTCTGGCAGCAACGGAATCACGAACGATTTTTTCGAGGCTGTCGAGAGGGATACGGTTAAGGTCGTCAAAACAAATAGCACTGCGGTCAGCCAAAACGCCCTTAACGCTGTCTTTATAGTTTTCAACAACAGAAGGTTCAGCAATGAAAAGAGTCATTGTTTTTTCTGTTGATTCAAGGGCGAAAAGAGGACCATGAAGTTCATAAAAAGCGAGCCCATATCTCATGCTTTCGCGGACGCCTCTAGCTGAACGTCTAATCATACTGCAGACGCGAGCCATGGCAACACGCCGATCGGCAGGTAATTCTCTAAGATAACCTCCTACAGTCGTGGCTTTGAGCTCCATTAAATTCCTCCATGAACGACATATCTTTAGACAAACTATTATTATAACTCATTTATCTAAAACGGTTTTTTACCGTTTGGGCGGTGAGCGCCGATTGTTCGGTCTTCTCAAAGGATTTGCGCCGTAAAAGTCAGGCATAGATGATGTTTTTGCAACTCATAGAACAGAAACCGAAATTTTTAAAACGATTGGCGCCCGTTGGGATGCAAATTAGTGAAGAGTTCGGGCTGCGAAATCTCGGAAAATTTACTTTCAAAGGCGTGAGTGGTTCAATATATCTGATTGATCTATTTTGGATGAGTTTTTAAAGAAAAAACGCCCAAGATTTCTCTTGGGCGCCAAATTAACTCAAATCAAATCTAAACTGTCGCTTCTATTGTGCAGTTGCTGCCACCTTACCAGCCTGTCTTCCGAAGGTGAAGATATCAGCAATGGCATTTCCGCCAAGACGGTTAGCTCCGTGAATACCGCCTGTGACTTCGCCGGCTGCATAAAGTCCAGGAATTGGTTTTCCGGCCGCATCAAGAACCTGAGTCTGGGTGTTGATTTTCAGACCGCCCATGGTGTGGTGAACGGTTGGAACTTTCTTAACGGCATACCAAGGACCTTCGGTCATAGGCTTATCTTCTTTGTTATTAGCAACAAAGCCATATTTGTCTTTTTCAACTTTACCGGTTGCAACTTTGTTGTATTCATCAACGGAAGCCTTAAGCTTGGTGGGATCCATACCTGTCTTCTTGGCCAATTCGTCAAGCGTTGCGCCTTCTACAACAGCGCCCAGAGAAGCCATGTTGGCGATGGTAGAGCCATCGCGGTCGACCCAGTCGCGGCCCCTAAATAATCCATTAAATTGGGCGCCTGAGGCGCCCAAGCCTGAAAAAAGAGTAATTATGAGAAAAGTTTTGACTTTGTTCGCTCTTCTTCTTTGCTCGGCAACGATGGTACAAGCAGCTGACTTTGGTGCGGATAAACATGTTCAAAAAGGTGTGCAATGCGTGATTTGCCATGGCACAGATATGAATAAGCCAAAAGAGCCGACCGATAAAGTTTGTCTGCAGTGCCATCCTAGAGAGCCGCTGATAGAAAAAACAAAACATCTAAATAAATCTGTGAATCCTCACAATCCGCCTCATAACGGCGAGTGCATTTTGTGCCACCGCATGCATGAAGCGCCGGTCAACAACTGTGCAGAGTGCCACAAATATCAATTCCAGCCGAAATAGCGGACAGCTGTCCGTCGAGGAAGAGCTTCTAATTTTTGGAGGTTCTTTCTCGATTTTTTAACAGACCAAAACGTAATGAGGAAAGATTGGATGGCCGTGGAAGGAGTCTAAGAGTACACGTGATAAACGACGTAGTCATCCGAGTAAAAACGGCTTATCCTGTGTTTCTTTGGCCTGTTCTTGAAATGTTTTTACTAAGCAGTCTAAGAAAAGTTTAAGAGGCTTGTTAAAAATAAGTTCTTTAGACCATATTAGAAACATAGGACTTTCAAGAGGCGGTTTCAAGGGCACTGCTGTTAAGTTTTTCTCTTCCGGACCGACCACGATATCACCGAAAGTTAACATGTAATAATCGGTGGTCGGGATGATAAATTTTGGTGTTGTCGCAAGATTGAAGGTAGCGGCAATGTTCAACTGATCGATGCCATATCCCAGCCAACCGGGAAGCATGTTGACGGTAAGAAGGGTCCTGCTCAGAATTAACGGCAGACCTTTGATCATTTCCGGAGTAATAAACTTTTCCTTGGCCAAAGGTGCGTCGTTTCTCATCACCAAGGCCCATTTTTCTAGTCTTGGGAGGCGGTAGTAGTCGTAGGAATGAAGTCGTTTGGAATCAAAAATGATTCCTAGATCAGAGGTTCTATCATCGATTTTTGTACAAACTTCTTCTTCGTTGCCGCTGTAGATGTGCAGGAGTGCTTGGGGATATTGTTTTCTGAGTTGTTTCAAGGCCGTTCCGAGTGGGCCGATGGCGGTTGTCTCACCGGCAGCGATGCTAATTTGAGGAATAGTTTCGGATGCGAGCTCTGCTTTTGCTTTATCGGTCAACTCAACGATAACTTTAGCCCGCTTAAGCAATGAAATGCCTGCCGGGGATAATGAGACGCCTTTTCCGTGCCGAATAAATAGCTGTACATTCAACTCTTCTTCAAGCTGCTTAATGGTTCGGGAGACATTCGGCTGAGTAGTAAATAATTTTTCGGATGCTCTCAGAAAGCTCTTTTCATCTGCAACTTTTACAAAATACTTCAAAGTCCGAATGTCCATTGATATGCCTTTTTCTTATATCTCTTTCAAATAAATAAGTATTGGATATAAATTTTACTCGTTCTTAAAATTTCAAAAAAATTATTTTTGAGGTTTGAGATGTTTAGACGAGATCTGATAGTTGCTTCTTTAGCCACTGCGGCTCTTGGTTCATTAGTATACGCAGAGGATAAGAAAGTGACATTGTTGAATACGGCAGATAAATGGGATAAGACTTTTCCTCCAAGTGACAAAGTCGAATGTGTTAAGGTCAGTTTTAAAAATCGTTATGGTGTTCCGTTAGTTGGAGATCTGTATATTCCAAAGAGCAACAAAACTCAGTTGCCGGCGGTTGCTGTGTCCGGACCATTTGGAGCTGTGAAGGAACAGGCTTCAGGAAGGTATGCTCAGAGACTGGCTGAAAACGGATTTATTACCTTGGCCTTCGATCCGTCATTTACAGGTGAAAGCGGAGGCGAAATAAGAGCGGTGGCCTCACCTGATATCAACACCGAGGATTTCAGTGCCGCAGTTGATTATTTGTCTACAAGAAAAGATGTGGATCCTAATAAAATCGGTATCCTTGGGATATGTGGTTTCGGCGGTTTCGCTCTAAACGCGGCAGCCAATGATCCGCGCATTAAAGCCACAGTCACTTCAACTATGTATGACATGACGAGAGTGCTGTCGAAAGGCTATTTTGATTCAATGACTGTTGAGGACAGGTACAAGCTCCGAGAGAAGTTAAATGAGCAAAGAACCAAGGATTCCTTAACGGGTATGCCTGAAAGAGCCGGCGGCCTTCCGGATAAGCTTAACGGGTCTGAGCCGTTGTTTGTTAAAGAATACTGGGAGTATTACAAGCAACCTCGCGGTTACCATCCAAGATCTCTGAATTCAAACGAGGGATGGACAAAAACTTCCCAGCTGTCTTTCATGAATATGCCGATACTGGCCTACAGCGACGAAATCCGTAGCCCGGTAATGATGATGCATGGAGAAAAAGCTCATTCTTTATATTTCAGTCAAGACGCGTTTAAAAAGCTGACTGGTGACAATAAAGAGTTAGTGATCATTTCCGGAGCTAATCATGTTGACTTGTACGATAACGACAAGTTTATTCCGTGGCAGAAGATCGTGGATTTCTACAAAAAGAATCTTTGAGAAAGCATTGGGAGGAGGCACTATCCCCCTAGTGTTTGAGAGTAAAGATATTGGCAGAAAAAACCTAAATTAGCGACCTTTCTCCTGCAGACTTTTTCTTTCAAACGAGAACTAAAAAAATCCTCCTAGAGTCTGGCCTAGGAGGATGCAAACAACAGGAAGATAAACAATTGAATCAAGCTTCGGCTGCCATATCAATGTAGCCTTTACCGTTTTTGATCTGAATATCAGTTCCAAACTCTCTTGAGAGTTCCTTTAAATGATGAAGAGCTTCGTCCGAGTCAGTAAGGGTGGGGGAGCCTTTCCGTGAACGAGGATCATGCTGATGAAGATCGATGGGATGGAGTGTGACGGAAGTAATTTTTCCGCCCTCCATTTCCCAGACAGGAAGGATTGCAGACCAAATTGTTTTTTGTGCTGCAAAGCCGCGGGTACCGTTGCCGGATCTCTTATCCATTAAGTCGCCGACTTGTGAGTCAGACGGCATGCCCATGTTTGTATAAGCCTCCACCGGTTGTCTTTCGATGGTTTCTGTTTGAAAAATAAAGTTGCCGAGACTGTAGAAAATCAAGCCGTCTCCATATTTTTCAACGCCTCTGAGTTCATGGGGGCCATGTCCAATTACAACGGAAGCACCGGCATCAATACACTTTCTGGCAAAAGTTCTTAAGAATTCTGCCGGTTTGTCCATCTCTAGGCCGAGGAATTCATGGGCATGAATACTTACTAGAACAATGTCAGCCTGTCTTTTCGCTTCTTTGATCTCCCGAATAGTTCTTTCGACATCTGCCGGATGAGGAACTGTTTCATTTCTTTCTTCTCCGTCAGTCAGTTTGAAAGTTAGTTTCCCGAACGGAAAAATATCGTTTGGAAGGGGAGGAAGGTAACCGGCTTGTGTTTTGAGTGTTCTCAAATTGTTGGCTTCGGAGACCTCCGCAAGCTCTTTGGCCATTTCAAAGTGTTTTTCATTGACGTGGTGGATGGTTTTGAATCTGAGAGGATTCAGACCTGGTCGTCCCATCATATCAATGCTCGGCCCACCGGCGGCAGCTGCCGGATCAAAAGAAGACGTAATGCCGATCAATGCGACTCTTGCTTCTTTGGTATCGAGATAAACGGCTCTTGCAGCCTCTCTAAGATTTTCGCCGGAGCCGGCAAAGATAAGCTCTCTTTCCTTCAAATGGCGAATTGTTGCCATGACGCCTTCTTGACCGAAATCTCCCGAGTGGTTGTTGGCCGTATTGAATAAATTGAAGCCGTATTTGCAGACATCATCAATCAGTTTTGGAGCTGCCATGGCCCATGTACCGCCGCTCGCAGCAGCCGGATATCCTTCCTGATCATGGAAAGTCATCTCTAAATTCGTGAAGCGGACATCTGCCGTTTCGATTAGCTCTTTGATTTCTTTGAATCCCCGATAACCGTTTTCAGGAATGCTTCTAGTAATGAAGCAATCTCCGCTGGCTACGAATTTGGTACTCATCTTAATATTTTCCTCACTTGTGATGGGCAAAAAGAAAGCGGACAAAACTGCGTGTCCGCTTTTCCGCTGTCTCTCATGCCATAGACAGCCTAAACGCTAGAAATTAACAAAAAAACGGATTAGAACCAGTGGGCCATTCCGACCATGCCGGTATACAGGTTCTTGCCTCCGCTGTATTTAATCAGCTGACCGTAGTTTCTGCCGTATGCGGCTGTGGCATATACGCTGGTACGTTTGGTTAAAGAGTATTCTAAGGCAGTAGCAAATCTTAATCTTTCGCCGTTTTCCTTAACACCTTGAGCTGTCTCCAAGCTTGCGTCTGTGTAGCCTGCAGCCCCGACCCATGTGAGGTTTCCCGAAAGTTTTTGACGGAAGCCCAGGTTAAGACCCCATCCATCAACGCCATTCTGATTACCTGCCGTTGTGCTGTCGCCTTTGACAGCTTCGTTCTTAGGCATCCAGTAATAGAAAGTGCGCCAATTCTTCATGTATTGCGCAGCGAAATAAAGTGTTGTGCTGTCAGTAGCGTTCAAACGGAAACCGGCGAAGTATTCTTCGGAATTCTTTCTATTCCCGAGTTTGGCTGCATCAGCTTTGGACATTGTTTTGCTGAAGCTGGAAGCAGGAAGTTTGCCCCAACGGAACTGAGAACCGCCGAAGTCAATCAAGAGAGGACCAACCTCATAGTTGACGGCGAGGGAAATGGCGCGGTTGTTTTGCGGAACAATGCGGTCATCAGAATCAGTTCCTAAGGAGTAGCTGACGCCGATACGAAGGCCGTTCATCTTGTTGGAGAGCCAAGCGATGGCGTTATTGACGCGTCCGTCGCCGGCGATAGAACCTTCGATCTCATAGGCAGGGCCATAGGCTGTTCTGAAAGGATCGATATTCGGGAGACCTATTCCGTATGGAGAGCTGATGGACTGAACGGTTCCCATTCTGCCGAAACCGATTTCACCGATTTTGTTGTTGTAGATAGCAAGAATACTGCGGCGTGCAAAAGCAACTCCTGCAGTAGATTCAGCACCGGTATCTGCACTGAAGCCAGCTTCTAAATAGGCTTTGACTGCCCAATCGGCATTGAGCTGCTCTTTGATCATTAGGCCCCAACGGGAGGTTTGGTTTTCCATGCTGACGACAGCAGACTTTCCGGGGGCCTTCATGTACTGCATAGCCAAGTCTACTTTTCCGTAGAGCTTGACATCGGTGTCGGCATAAGCGACAGAAGAGAGCATACAAGCGAGCAGGGCAGTTAATTTGAGTTTTGTCATTTCTTATCCTTGGTGAGAAAAGAGGTGAAATTGGGAATTTCTTTTTTTTATTAAAAAACTTTTGCCGCCAAGAGATCTGCCTAGTCTTATGTCTTATATATGACCAATGTTTCCCCTAATTGGACTCAAAAAATAAAGAGAGTAGATAAATGGATATTTTTCTTAGCAAGCTAATTTCTTCCCGAGATAAAAAATCTAACGAATGAGAAATTCTGCTGAAGTTCAAAATAGCGTTGAAGAAATATTCAAGGAGGGCGCTATCCGGGAACTCCCTATCACTCGTGGTTTTTCCCGAATATCTCATGGAAAAACAAATATCAAATATCGAGAAACACACAAGACCGTCCTTAAGAAAATTGTTCGAAGTTGTCCGGTTTTGGCCTTCTTGTTGAGCTCGGGTTTGTACTTTTAAAGAATTAATTGTTACCTGAAATTAGAAGAGGATAAGGACTTAAAAGATTAGTTATATGTCATATATATGAGTTAAGAAATTTTGAGACTCTATTCGGTTTTTAATGGCGGTATTCGCTTTAGTCAAAAAAATCCAAGGAACGACAAATGAATATTTTGGAAGAAGCCATTCAAACCAGAAGAAAGATTCACTCCCGTCCTGAAGAAGGATGGACCGAGTTCGAAACTTCTTATCTTGTTTCCGAACGATTGAAGAGTCTTGGCTGGCAAGTTTATATCGGCCTCGATGCCTTGGTACCGGAAGAAGTACTGGGCAGAAATCCGGAATTAGTAGAAAAAGCTATTGAGAGGGCAGCAAAGCAGGGAGTTCCTGCAGCTTTCTTAGAAAGTACTCAAGGTTATACCGGTGTCGTCGGAACATTTGATACCGGCAGGCAAGGTCCTCGTACAGCATTCCGTTTCGATATGGACTGCGTTCAGGTACAAGAAACCAGTGACGCTAATCACGTCCCTGTCAAAGAAGGTTTTGCAAGTCAAATTCCCGGCATGATGCACGCTTGCGGCCACGATGGTCACACTGCCGTAGGATTGGCCTTGGCAAGATGGATTGTTGAGAACAAAGAAGATCTTTGCGGTTCTTTCGTATTCATTTTCCAACCGGCTGAGGAAGGCACCCGAGGTGCAGGTCCTATGGCTGCTAAAGGCTGGGTCGATGATGTTAATTACTTCTTTGCCGGCCACTGCGGTATGTACTGCCAGCAGGGCCAGCTCGGGATCGGAGCTAAAGGATTCTTCGCCACATCTAAATTAGATGTCAGCTTTACCGGCATTCCTTCTCACGCAGGAGCTTATCCTGAAAGAGGCCGCAGTGCGTTGACCGCAGCTTGTTCTGCCGTCATGATGATGCAGGGTATTAGCCGCAACAGCGAGGGAGACACTCGCGTCAGTATCGGCAAACTAAATGCCGGGGAAGGCCGCAATGTCACTCCGGTTCATGCTGCAATTCAGCTGGAAACCCGCGGAGAAACCGAAGAAGTCAATAACTTCTTGGTTAAGAACGTAACGAACATCGTTAGGGGCGCAGCCGAAGCATACGAAGTCAAGTATGAAATTAAGCTTGTCGGCCATGCCACTACTCTGACAACAACTCCTAAAGGAGTTGAACTTCTGAAGAGAGCAGCAGAAACCGTGGAAGGTTATAAAACCGTTGATGTTTATAACTCCATCGGCGGCAGCGAAGACGTTTCCTTGTTATTCAAACGTGCTGTCGAACATGGTGCCGACGGTGCATTCTTCATGTGGGGCGTAAATAACAAAGGACATCATCGCGCAGACTTCGATCTCCAGGACGTCAACACCATGCCTCCGGCAATCCAACTCTGTCAGAACTTGGTCAGACAGACGAACGGAATTACTAATAACTAATCTAATTTGGAAAAACTTCTTCTTTAGCCATAACTCTTATTACCTAACTTAAACCTTCGGAGAAATATATGAGCTGGACAATTTGGATGGCAACCGCCGTTGTTATAGCTACGATTTACGCCTTGATTAAACGTTATGAAACTCGGTTAGTACTTTTAACCGCCGGTTTCTTAATGGCACTGTTGTCCATGAAGCCAATGATGGCTTTCCAACAGTTTGATAAGTCCATGACCGCCGCCGCTTTGATTATCGCAATCTGCTCGGCAATCGGTTTCGCAAGCGTTATTTCCATCACCAAGTGCGACCTTCATTTGGTTTCCTTGTTGACAAAACCTTTGAAACAATTCGGTATTTTCTTGCTTCCGGCATGCTGCGCCGTTACCGGTCTTGTTTCCATCGCTATTCCTTCCACAGCAGGCTGCTGCGCTGCTGTCGGCCCAACGCTGATCCCGTTAATGATCAGAGCTGGCTTTAAACCGGCTGTCGCTGCGGCTGCAGTTGTCGGCAGTGTTACTCCTGCTCTTGTAAACCCAGGCATTTCTCATAACGTTTTTGTTGCTAAATTAGCATCCATGGAAGTTATGCAGTTCCTTGGCATCTTCTCAAAGTACACTCTCGGGTTGTCCGCTTTCGGTATTGTTTTGCTCACAGTTGTATGTTTCTTCTACAAGGATTACAAGAAGAACGTTGGCGAAGCTGATCTGTCCAGACAAGAAAACTCAACTAATGCTAACCTTCCTGAACTTCCGGAACATCCGAACGTTATTTACGCTCTTGCTCCGCTGGTTCCGGTCGTTCTTTTGATCATCTTCTCCCTCTGGGTTCCATCCATTAAGATGTCTGTGGCAACCGCCATGTTGATTGGTGCCGTATACGCCATGGTTGTTACTCGCACAAGTCCGGAAAAAGTCACAAAAGAATTCTTCAACGGCATGGGCAAAGGTTATGCAAACATTCTCGGCATCATCATTGCTGCCGGCGTGTTCGCCGCTGGTTTAAGAGCTGCCGGTGTTGTTGACGCTTTCGTTGCTTTCCTTACACAAACTCAGGGTGCGGCAAAGATCGGCGGCGCAGTTGGTCCGTACCTTCTCGGCATCCTTACAGGATCCGGCGACGCTGCTGCATTTGCCTTCAACGAAGCTGTTACACCTCACGCTGCTAAATTCGGTATGACAATTGAAAACTTGGGTTACCTCGCAGCGATTGGCGGTGGTTTAGGCCGTCTGTCCTCTCCTCTTTGCGGCGGCTTGATTCTTGTTGCCGGTATCGCAGGTGTCTCCCCAATGGAAGTTGTTAAGAGAACTGGTCCGGTCATGTTCGGAATGTTAGTAGCTGCTCTTCTTATCCTCTAACCTCAATTAACATCGGAATTCCTTCCTCCTAAGGCTGTTGAATCTCATTTTGACAGTTGGTTACAAGGTGATTTACCGTTAAGAGCAATACGGTAAATCACCCATTTTTTTTAAATTCGAAGCAAATAGTTGACGGCGGTGCAGTGTTCATAGCGCAGTTCTACCGTCTTTTTATTTAATAATCTTCCCTGGCGGGTGACCACGAACATCGGGCTGCCGAGAGGAAGAAGGGTCAGCTTATTCATGGCTTCATCGACGATCAGAAATTCCAGAAGGTCGGTTACATCAGCGATATAGATGCCGAGTTTTTCTTCATAAAGTTTGTAGAGGTTACCTTTTACCGCCTCTAAATCTTCAATTTTTAAGTCGCGGAAAGTATCTAAATCTAAAAAGGATTCGTCAACTCCGGTATGTACTCCATTGTCGCTCATGGCTCTTAAGATATGGATTACAGGGTCTCCGGGGACGATTTTCATTTTTGCGGCTACCTCTTCCGGTGCCGGGATGATTTCAAATTTTATCGGTTTGCTCTCAAAGACAGGCAAACGGCCGTCTTTGCGAATAAACTTCTGAAATCTGTTCCAGACTCCGGTGCCTTTGTAGCTTCGCACAAAAGTTCCGACTCCTTGGCGTTTTACCAATATTCCCGCATCTTCCAGGTCAGCCACGGCATGACGAACCGATCCGATGGATACACCAAAGTCTTCAGCCATTTTTGATTCTGAGGGCAGCGGCTGGTCGAACTTCCATTCTCGCGAAGAAAGTTTTTGAAGAATGGCCTCTTTGATCTGCGCATAGACAGGCATGCGAATAATATTAGAACGCTTCATTTTTTATTCCTCGGGGGATTGTAAGGATCTAGTTCTATGTCATTTATATGACTTAGAGAAGTTTACACGCTGAAAGGAGTTTTAATGATGGCTAACGAAGACCTTCCCATTGATGTGAAATCTGCTTCTTGAACTGTTCTTTACTGAGACAAACCTAGACGGAACGTGTATTCTTCGCAGACTTTCCGTTTGGAAAATCAATTTCTAAGAATTTCAAAAAACGAGCCGGCAGCCTTTTATCAGGGAAATTAATTATCTAACCATTAACTAAGCAAAGGAGTAAATACTAGATGGACGTTTTGATAAAAAGATGGTACTTGCTGGCGATTGCCTGCGTTATTAATCTTTGCGCCGGTTCTATTTATGCATGGAGTGTATTTGCAGGCCCTAAGGCTGAACAACTGTCACAGATTTTAGGTCAGACCATTACCGCCGGCGATCTCTCTTTGGCTTTCTCTTTAGGAAATGGTCTGGCTCCGATCCCAATGCTTTTAGGCGGCTATCTAAATGACAAAGCCGGCCCGAAGATTCAGATTGTTTTAGGCGGTTTGCTAGTAGCTATCGGTCTTTGCTGGGCCGGAGCTTCCGAGTCTCTCTTTACTCTTTTCTTTTCCTACGGGTTCATCTTCTGTCTTGGTGTCGGCTTAACCTACAGCGCTACTGTTAACACTTCCGTTAAGTTTTTCCCTGATCATCCGGGTCTGGCAGGCGGTTTAACTACGGCTGCTTACGGATTCTGCTCCGTCGGAGTTCCTCCTGTAGCCCACGTTTTGATTCAGCAGTTTGGCATCACGGTGGCTTTCCAGATTCTCGGCGTTGTTTTCGGCACCGTAATTGTTATTGGCGGACTTCTAAGCCAGAAGTGCCCGCAGGGATTTATGACAACAGGCCGCAAAGATTCTCCCCGCAGTGTTAAAGCGGCCGTCAACTACAACTGGTCGGAAATGGTCAGAACCACTAACTTCTGGCTCATGATTGCACTTCTGTTGTGCGGCGCGATTACCGGCATGATGATCTTCTCTCAGGCTGTCGGCATTGCAGTTAATCAGGTCGGAATGAGCGTTACTGCGGCAACCGGTGCAGTGGCTTTCCTTGCTTTGATTAACACTTTCGGAAGATTGGCTGCCGGTGTGATCTCCGATAAACTCGGGCAGCCGTTGAGCCTTTTGGGTGCTTGTATTCTTACTATCTGTGGTTTAGCGATGCTGATTACTTGCAAACAAGGCTCCGACATCATGTTCTACGCTGCTTTGACTATTATCGGGTTTCCATTCGGTGCTTTCTTAGGTATCTTTCCCGGATATACCGCTGCAGCTTTCGGAACAAGATTCAATGGAACCAATTACGGCATTATGTTCTGCGGGTTTGCCTTGTCGGGGGCTGTTGGTCCATGGCTCATGAATGCTCTTTCTAATAACGGAGACTTCTACTATTCCTACTTGGCTGGTATTTGCATTGCCTCTCTCGGTGTACTCTTGGCGGGAGTTTTGAAGGTACGCTCCTCCCGAGAGAATCCCTGTGAACTTCAGAATGCTAGTTGTTAAACAGACGGTGTTTCTTTGCTAACCAACAAAAGAGGCTGGTTTTCCAGCCTCAAATTGTTTTTACCGGCAGAAGTTTCTGGATGGATTGTTATTTGCTTCATTGTAGAAATCTTTTCCTAGCCGCTTCAGATTAATAATAAAAATTGCCTGATATTTTTAGTCAGGCAATTTATATTAGAGAACAAAAGTCGTTTGGCTCAATTGTTTTGGTTTTCAAGAGGCACTTTCATTCAATCTTTCACTTCCAAAATACGAATTCGGCCGTAAACGGGACCTTTAGAAGTTTTCCCGCTTCTGTCTGGGAACAGTTAGATTGAGGAATTCCTCCCTTTGTGTCCAACCTTTGAATATACCTGACGCCTTCGAGCGCTCCAGGCTTGTCATTCGGGACAGCTGAAAGAAGGGCTAAAACCAGATCTTTTTTAGGATCAGACGGATTAGCCCAAGCGGATACTCGTGTTGAGATAATCGAAGAGCCGTCCTTGTAAGAAATAGCAGACATCGGACCAGACAAAGTACCGACTTTTTCTGAGCCTTCATACAAAGTGGCATCCGGACGCTCGAAACGGTAATAAGGGCCCTTTGAGTCCACTGTGCATCTGAAAACCTGGACGCCCTTTGCCTGCAGGGTAAGAACAGGTTTTCCTGTTGGCGGTGTGAGCTTTGAAGGCACACCTCCAGCCCCCGGTATTAGGCTGCTGAGATTGTCTCCAATCGTAGAACAGCCGGCTAGACAAATTGGTAGTGTAAAAAGAAGTGCTTTCAGGTAGGTTTTCATAAGGCCGTCCGGAGTTGTTAAAAGCAGTAATGCTGGTAATTTTAACGCTGTCGACCTTTTCCTTCTTCCGTTTTGGTCCTAATCATCTTGGCTGAGGCAGTGAGCTTTTCTTTTTCTTCTGCGGTAAGCGGCAAAGGCATGGCCATTTCCGCGCCGGCTTTAGTGATGATTGCAGGATAACCGACATAGCATTTGAATTCATCTACGTATACCGAAGCAGGGCAGGCTAGGCGAGAATCCGAAAATACTGCCTGAACAAGCTTAACGGCACATGTTGCAATCGCATAACAAGTGTACTTCTTGCCGTTAAACACGAGCCAGCCGCCTCCGCGGGCAGCGTTATCGAGCTCACCAAGGTCTAGTCCGACTTCTCCAGCGAGCTCTTCAATTGGTTTGCCTTGAACGCAGACTGTCGACCAAGCGGTAAATTGAGATTCGCCGTGCTCTCCGAGAACGTAGCCGGAGATGTTATGAGGATTCTGATTAAGAGCCATTCCAACGGCTCTCTGCATTCTTGCAGTATCCAAGAAGGTGCCTGTGCCGAACACCTGCCGATGGTTTAAACCTGTATAGTACCGAAGCAATCCTGTAATGACATCGCAGGGGTTGGAAATATTAATCAGTACACCTTTAAAGCCAACTTCATGCAATTTAATTCCGACTTCCTTAGCTTGCTTGCAGTTGAATTCATACTCCAAGAATCTATCACCGCCTTGCGCAAGAGCTTTAATGTCACCGAATGAAGTAACGATGACATCTGCATCTGCGAGGTCGCTGTAATTCTGTTTCAGTATCTTCGTGCTGGTATCGAGCCTTGGCAAAGAGTCCATATAGTCATAGAACTCAGCAGTGCATTTGGCATCGTTGTTGTCGATAAGGACTAACTCATCTGCGATACCCTTGGTCACTAGTGTGTAGGCGACAGTTGACCCAACGTGTCCAAGGCCGATAACACCGATTTTTCTCATTTTTTTCTCCTGACAAATTGTTTTGTCAGTCTAATCATCAAAAAAGGAGAGAAAAGTTTTTAGGGTATTGAATAACTCAAAAATAGTCTTAATTCCTCAAACTGGTTTCAGTGAGCCTAGCGTACAAAAGTGGATTGAGGCTTTTGATTTCACCGTCTCGGTTATGAAGCGTAGATAGGTAGCCTGCACTAAACTTTTTGACTATTTCCTAATGAGCGGAACTGAACAAGGGCGATAAAGAACGCCATTAACAAAAGTCCGGCACAAATGAAATAAACAAGACCTGACAGCATCGATTGCGGATCCTGATGGACGGTATGTACAAGGAGAGGGGTTCCGATCAGTGGAGCGATAACGCCGATAAGACTGTTCAGTGAAGAAATAGCTCCGAGGCTGATACCTTGATCGTTGGCACTGATATTTTCTGAGACCATGCCGTTTAGTGTCGGAGGGACGGCAACAGACATGAAATTTAAGAAGATAATGACGTAGAGCCAAGAACCTTGAGTAACCAGGCCAAAACCTAAATAAGCTAATGCGCCGGTTAGCAGCCCGCAAAGGACTACTTTCTTTTCACCGATTCTGCGGATGAACACTCTCATCAGGAATCCTTGCATTACAACGCTGACGGCACCTATACAAACTAGGGAAATGCCGATGTCAAAGGGCGTCCATCCGTAACGGTAGTCTGTATAGAGAGTCCAAGTAGAGTGAAGCATGGACTGGGCAAAGGAAGAAACGGCGATAACGGCAATGAGCAAACCGATTTTCTTCAGCCTGGACAAATTAACAAGAGTGCTAAGTGGATTGCATCTCCTCAGAGAGAAGGGAGTACGAAGACTAAGACTTAGGGATTCAGGAAGAACAAATAATCCGTATAAGAAGTTAAGTCCTGACAGGGCGGCGGCCAGGAAAAACGGAT
Source organism: Turicimonas sp. TL08 (assembly GCF_054660695.1). NCBI lineage: Bacteria > Pseudomonadati > Pseudomonadota > Betaproteobacteria > Burkholderiales > Sutterellaceae > Turicimonas > Turicimonas sp. TL08. Next base: position 423 of record NZ_BAAGDP010000005.1, on the reverse strand, counting down.
ACCGCAAATCGTGTTCTCCGAGGATCCCGCCGATAAGAGGCCCCAAGATAAAACCGATGCCGAAACACGCTCCGAGCATGCCGAAGGCAGCCGCTCTTTTTTCTTTAGCCGTTATGTCGGCGATATAAGCCTGAGCAACCGCTACGTTGGCCGAGAACATTCCTCCTACAAAGCGCGAGGCCAAAATTACCGGCAAAGACATACTCAGGGCCGGAACTAAAAACATGATGCTTAGACCGAAAATCCCTAGAAGCATCAGAGGGCGCCGACCGTATCTATCAGATAAAGCACCGAGAGTGGGAGCAAAGCAAAATTGCATCAGGCCGTAGCTGACGAGCATTGCACCAAGCCACCAGGCCTGTGAGGCAGAGTTGCCGGCGAGCTTACCCACAAGTTGGGGAAGGACGGGAATAATCAACCCTA